>SYAB01000274.1 GCA_005787665.1 Actinomycetota bacterium | reverse complement strand
TGCGAATTCGAATCGCCACAATCACCCCTGCAATTAAGTAAGGTTGCTCTTGCGGTTTTAATTCTCTGATTTGAGTTTTAGTGCGTGGTCTACATGGGTGCGGTCGACACCGCGCGCCAGGCGCTCAACGTCGCCCGGATGCGACTGCTCGGCGCCCGGGTCGTTGCCGTGCAGTCCGGTTCGAAGACGCTCAAGGACGCGGTGAACGAAGCGTTCCGGGACTGGGTGGCCCATGCCGATGACACCTACTACTGCTTCGGCACCGCCGCCGGGCCGCACCCCTTCCCACTGATGGTCCGGGACTTCCAGCGGGTGATCGGGCTGGAGACCCGCGCGCAGATCCTGGCCCAGGCGGGCCGGCTTCCGGATGCGGTCACCGCGTGCGTGGGCGGTGGTTCCAACGCGATCGGGATTTTCCACGCCTTCATCGACGACCCGGACGTGCGGTTGATCGGTTACGAGGCCGGCGGGGACGGCGTCGAGACGGGACGCCACGCCGCGACGTTCTCCGGCGGGTCACCCGGCGCGTTCCAGGGGTCGTATTCCTACGTCATGCAGAACGCAGACGGCCAGACCATCGAATCGCATTCCATCTCCGCCGGATTGGACTATCCCGGTGTCGGCCCGGAGCACGCGTTCCTCAAGGAGCTCGGCCGCGCCGAGTACCGGCCGGTGACCGACACCGAGGCCATGGACGCGTTCCGGCTGCTGTGTCGGCTGGAGGGCATCATTCCCGCGATCGAGTCCGCGCACGCGGTGGCGGGCACCGTCGAGCTGGCCGCCGAGTTGGGGCCCGACGCCGTCATCGTGGTGAATATGTCCGGCCGTGGCGACAAGGATGTGGAGACCGCGGCCCGATGGTTCGGGCTGCTCGACGATCCGGGGGCCTCATGACTGTCCGACACAGCCCGCCGGGCCGGTTGGGCCCGGTCTTCGAGGCCTGCCACGCACAGGGCCGCGCGGCGCTCATCGGCTACCTGCCGACCGGTTATCCCGACGTGCCGACCTCGATCGAGGCCATGGTTGCGATGAGCGGTCAGTGCGACATCATCGAGGTCGGAATCCCGTACTCCGACCCGGGGATGGACGGCCCGGTGATCGCCTCGGCGACCGAGTCCGCACTGCAACACGGTGTCCGCGTCAGCGACACCCTCCGGGCGGTCGAGGCGATCAGCGCCGCAGGCGGTAACGCGGTGGTGATGAGCTACTGGAATCCGGTGCTGCACTACGGTGTCGACGCGTTCGCCCGCGACCTGGCGGCCGCCGGCGGACTGGGCATGATCACCCCCGATCTGATTCCCGACGAGGCCGACGCGTGGCTGGCCGCTTCCGAACGCCACGACCTCGACCGGATCTTCCTGGTGGCGCCCTCCTCAACGCCGGAACGGCTGGCCCGGACGGTCCAGGCCTCCCGCGGTTTCGTCTACGCAGCCTCCACCATGGGTGTCACCGGAGAACGCGACGCGGTGTCGGGCGCCGCGCCGGAACTGGTGCGCCGGGTCAAAGAGATCTCCGACATCCCGGTAGGCGTCGGGCTCGGGGTGCGCTCACGCGAACAGGCGGCCGAGATCGCACACTTCGCCGATGGCGTGATCGTCGGGTCCGCGCTGGTGTCGGCGCTGAACGACGACGGGGTGGCCGCCGTTCGCAGTCTGACCGGAGAACTTGCCGTCGGTGTCCGAGAAAGGGTGCCTGCCACGTGACGACAACGGTGCTTGCCTACTTCCCGAGCCCGCCGCAGGGAGTCTGGTACCTGGGCCCCGTCCCGATCCGGGCCTACGCCCTGTGCATCATCGCCGGAATCATCGCCGCCCTGCTGATCGGCGACCGCCGCTGGGCCGCCCGCGGCGGCGAGCGGGGGGTCATCTACGACATCGCCCTCTGGGCCGTTCCGTTCGGTCTGATCGGCGGTCGGGTCTACCACCTGATGACCGACTGGCGGACGTACTTCGGACCCGACGGCGCCGGCGTGGGGGCGGCGTTGCGGATCTGGGAAGGTGGCCTGGGTATCTGGGGCGCGGTGGCCTTCGGCGGAGTCGGTGCCTGGATCGCCTGCCGGCGCAGGGGGATTCCGCTCCCCGCGTTCGGTGATGCCGTCGCCCCGGGCATCGTTCTGGCGCAGGCGATCGGCCGGTTGGGCAATTACTTCAACCAGGAGCTCTACGGGCGCGAGACCACCGTCCCGTGGGGACTGGAGATCTTCTACCGGCGCGACGCGTCCGGGGTCGTCGACGTGCACTCACTCGACGGGGTGTCGACCGGTCAGGTGGCCGCCGTCGTCCACCCGACGTTCCTCTACGAACTGCTGTGGAACCTGCTGGTCTTCGCCCTCCTGCTCTGGGCCGACCGCAGATTCCGGATGGGTCACGGACGGCTGTTCGCCCTGTACGTGGCGGCCTACAGCGTGGGCCGGTTCTGGGTCGAGTTGCTGCGCGACGACACCGCCACCGAGATCGCCGGCATCCGGGTCAACGTGTTCACCGCGACCTTCGTGTTCATCGGGGCCGTGGTCTACATGCTGCTGGCGCCCAAGGGGCGCGAAGATCCGGCGACCCTGCGCGGAAACCAGCCGCCGGAGCCCGCAGACGAGGAGTCGGTCTTCGAGGAGTTCGGCGAGGATCTGGTGGCCGTGGCCAAAGACAGCGGCGTCGTCGCCGCCGCCACCGTCGCCTCCGAGCATGACGATGAGGACGCCGCGGCCGTCGGCGACGTCGACGAATCCGACGACGAGGAAGACGAGTTCGTCGCCGAGGTCGTGGCGCAGGAGGCTGACGTCGAGGCGGAGATCCTCGAGGCCGCAGAGGCCGCAGAGGTCGCAGAGGTCGCACAGGTCGCAGAGGCCGCAGAGGCCGCAGAGGCCGAGGAAGCCGAAGAACGCACCGAGATCTTTGAAGACGTCGACGACGGGCCGGTCGTGGTCTACGCGGGGACGGCTGCGACCGAGACCGTCGTGGTGTACGGGGACGGGACCGAAGAGGTGATCGGCGCGCAGGTGGTGGCCGGGGAGGTGGAAGAAGCCGAGTCCGAGGTTGACGCTGAAGCCGACGTCGAAGCCGAGGCCGAAGCCGAGGCCGCGGTTGAAGCCGACGTCGAAGCCGAGGCCGACGTTGAAGCCGAAGCCGACGTTGAAGCCGAAGCCGAAGCCGCCGAAGAAGCGGAAATCGCCACCGAGGCTGAGCCCGAGCCGACGGACGGCCAGGCCGCCGTCAAGCCGGTCCGCGCCCGGCCCACGCTGAAGCGCCTGCTGTGGGGCGTCGGCACCCGCGGCGGTAACTGACTGTCTGGCATGCTTGTCTGATGACCGAGCAGCCGTTCGGCGGCCCCGAAGGCACCCCGCCGCCCTACGGTCCGCCGCCGTATTACCCGCCGCCGGGACAGTTTCCGCCGCCGCTGAACTACATGCCGCCCCCGTATTACCCGGACCCGTCGGCACCGTACGGTCGGCACCCGTTCACCGGCGAACCGTTGTCGGACAAGTCCAAGGTGGTGGCCGGGCTGCTGCAGCTGCTGGGGCTGTTCGGCGTGCTGGGAATCGGCCGCATCTATCTCGGCTACACCGGATTGGGTATCGCCCAGCTCGTCGGCGGCCTGCTGATCGGGTTCCTCACCTGCGGAGTGGGTTTCATCGTCCCGGCGATCTGGGGAATCATCGACGCGGTGCTGATCATGTCGGACAAGGTGCGCGATCGCTATGGGCGCCCGCTGCGCGATGCCGTCTGAGGTCGAGCGACCGGCCGGACGGGGTCGGCTCTATAGCGTCCTGGCCACCGGCGGGCTGGGCCTGGCCGCACTCACCTACGTCGGGCTGGTCGACCCGCACCGGCCGGGCTCGGTGTTCCCTCCGTGCCCGTTCAAGCTGTTGACCGGGTGGAACTGTCCGGCCTGTGGCGGACTGCGGATGACCCACGACCTGCTGCACGGCGACGTGCCCGCCGCCGTCGCCGACAACATCTATCTCCTGATCGGCCTGCCGCTGCTGGCGGCGTGGGCGCTGTGGCGGCTGCGGCGCGGCCGGCGGGTCTGGACCCCGATGTTGTTGATCGTTGGCCTGGTGACCGCCACGGTGTGGACCGTCGTGCGAAACCTGCCCGGCTTCCCGCTGGTTCCCACGATGCTCGGCCCTTAGTCGCGCGACGCGACTATGCTCGAAAGTCGTGACGCGGCGCGGAAAAATCGTCTGTACGCTCGGCCCGGCCACCGATAACGACGCCACGGTGAAGGCGTTGGTCGAGGCGGGTATGGACGTCGCCCGGCTGAACTTCAGCCACGGCGATCGCGCCGACCACGAAGCCTCCTACAACAGGGTTCGGAAGGCCGCCGAGGCCACCGGACGAGCGGTCGGCATCCTTGCCGACCTGCAGGGCCCCAAGATCCGGCTCGGTAGGTTCGCCGAGGGTGCGGCGCTGTGGTCCAACGGCGAGACGGTGCGCATCACCGTGGAGGAGTGCGAAGGAACCCGCGACCGGGTCGGGACCACCTACAAGAATCTCGCCGCCGACGCCCGGCCGGGCGACCGTCTTCTCGTCGACGACGGCAAGGTTGCCCTCGTGGTCGAACAGGTAGACGGGCGTGACGTGGTCTGCACCGTCACCGAAGGCGGGCCGGTCAGCAACAGCAAGGGTCTCTCTATGCCCGGCATGAAGTTCTCTGTCCCCGCGCTGTCCGAGAAGGACATCGCCGACCTGGAGTTCGCGCTGCGCCTCGGCGTCGACTTGATCGCACTGTCCTTCGTGCGGTCGCCGGCCGACATCGAGCCGGTCCACGAGGTGATGGACCGGGTGGGCCGGCGGGTCCCGGTCATCGCGAAGCTGGAGAAGCCGGAGGCCGTCGACAATCTGGACGCCATCGTGCTGGCCTTCGACGCGGTGATGGTCGCCCGTGGTGATCTCGGCGTGGAACTACCCCTCGAGCAGGTCCCGCTGGTGCAGAAGCGGGCAATCCGGACAGCCCGGGAGAACGCCAAGCCGGTCATCGTGGCCACCCAGATGCTG
>SYAB01000273.1 GCA_005787665.1 Actinomycetota bacterium | reverse complement strand
GTACTCGACGTCGGCCTCGGCAAGCAACACGTTCAGGTGCCCCGGCATCCGGCCCGCGCCGGGGTGGATGGCGAACTTCACCTCCACGCCCTTCTCCTCCAGCAGGTCCGCCATCTCCTTGACCGCGTGCTGGGCCTGGGCCACCGCGAGGCCGTACCCCGGAACGACGATCACCTGGTTGGCGTAGGCCATCTGAATCGCCGCGTCGGCGGCCGATGTGGCCTTGACCGGACCTTGGTCGCCGCCTGCCGGCCCGCCGACGGCATCGGTGCCGCCGAAGGAGCCGAACACGATCGCCGGGATGGAGCGGTTCATCGCGACCGCCATCAGGTTGGTCAGGATCGAGCCCGACGCACCGACGATCATGCCGGCGACGATCATCGCGGTGTTGTCGAGAGCCAAACCTGCAGCCGCAGCGGACAAACCGGTCATCGCGTTGAGCAGCGAGATCACCACCGGCATATCAGCCCCGCCGATCGGGAACACCACGAACAGGCCCATGACGGCGGCCAGCAGCAGTAGCAACACGATCCACCAGACCGGCAGCCCTGGTGTGAGGCCGATGTACACCGCCACGGCGACGGCAGCGATCAGCAGCACGATGTTGGCGACCTGGAACACCTTGGCGTTCTTGACGAATGCCTTCTCGACATTCCTCGGGATGATGTTTTCCTGCAGCTTGGCGAAGGCGACCAACGAACCCCAGAACGACACCGAGCCGATGATCGCGGCGAACAGCGAGCCGACCACCAGTGCGACGGTGGGCGTCTGCTCGGGCTTGAAGTGGCTGAAACCGCTGGTCTCGATGAACTCCGCCCAGGCGATCAACGCGACGGTTCCACCGCCGACGCCGTTGAACAACGCCACCAACTGCGGCATCGCCGTCATCTTGGTTTTCTTGGCCGGCGGGACGCCCAGGATGACGCCGATCGCCAGCCCGGCGACGATCAGGATCCAGTTGATCGCCGCGGTGTCATGGACCTTGAGCAGGGTGGCGACCACCGCGATGCCCATGCCGAAAGCGGCGATCCAGTTACCTCGGACCGCGGTCTTGGGCCCGGTCAGGCCCATCAGGCCGTAGATGAACAACGAGAAGGCGATGATGTAGAGGATCTCGTCCAGGTAGGTCACTTGGTGAGCTCCTTCGTCGAGGAGGCCGAGAGCTCCTTCTTCTTGCCCTTGAACATGCCGAGCATCCGGTCGGTGACCAGAAAGCCGCCGATGACGTTGAGGGTGCCGAACACCAGCGCGACGAAGGCGATGGCCCGCACACCCCAGTGCGCATCGGCGGGCAGGTCGCCCAGCACCAGCAGCGCACCGAGTACGACGATGCCGTGGATGGCGTTGGTACCCGACATCAACGGGGTGTGCAAGGTGTTGGGCACCTTGGAGATCACGGCGAAACCGACGAACCCGGCAAGCACCAGGATCGCGATGTTGGACAGCAGTTGGGTGTACATGATCGGACTCAGCCTCTCGTCACACATGAGGCCGAGACGACCTCGTCGTCGAAATCCGGTGCCAGAGCGCCGTCCTTGACGAGTAACTCCAGCAACGAGGTGATGTTCTTGGAGTACAGCTCGCTGGCGTGTTCGGGCATGGTCGCCGGCAGGTTGAGCGGCGAGGCGATGGTGACGCCGTGTTTGACGACCGTCTGCCCCGGCTCGGTGAGCTCGCAGTTACCGCCGGTCTCTCCCGCCAGGTCGATCACCACGCTGCCGGGCTTCATGCCCTGCACCGCGGCGGCGGTCACCAGCCGCGGAGCGGGCCGACCGGGCACCAGCGCGGTGGTGATCACCACGTCGAAGCCGCCGATCGCCTGCTCCAACCGCTTCTGCTGCTGGGCACGCTCCTCCTCGGTGAGCTCGCGGGCATAGCCGCCCTCACCGGCCGCGTCGATCCCCAGATCAAGCCACTGGGCACCGACCGAGCGCACCTGATCGGCCACCTCGGGGCGAACGTCGTAACCGGTGGTCCGGGCACCGAGACGCTTGGCGGTGGCCAGCGCCTGCAGTCCGGCCACGCCGACGCCGAGAACCAGGACGGTCGCGGGTTTCACCGTGCCGGCCGCGGTGGTCAGCATCGGGAAGAACCGGGTCGACTCGCTCGCGGCGAGCACGACCGCCTTGTAGCCGGCGACGTTGGCCTGTGAGGACAGCGCATCCATGGCTTGCGCCCGCGAGATCCGCGGAATGGCCTCGACCGCGAAGGCCTGCACGCCAGCCGCCCGGAGCGCAGAAATCTGATTGTCGGCGTTGCGCGGGTGCAGAAAGCCGATCAGGGTCTGGCCGGATCGCAACCGGGACACCTCAGCGGAGTCCGGCGGGTCGACCTTGACCACGATGTCGGCCGCCCACGCATCGCCGATCGTCGCCCCGGCGGCGGTATAGAGTTCGTCGGGCAGCAGGGCGCGCTCCCCGGCGCCGGATTCGACCACGACGGTGAGGCCCTGGTTGACCAGGGAGGTGACCGCCTTGGGCACCAGCGCAACCCGGCGTTCGTCGGGCCCCGACTCGGCGACGACGCCCACCGACGTCTTGGTTTCTGTCATGACCTCTGTGTTGCTTCCTCGGTTGGGGTCTCCCTGAATGCTCGAGACACCCTAACCGCAACCGGCCCCGCACTCCCAAAGCCAGGAAGCTCACTCCAGCCTGTTCGCCGGCGCGACCCGGGGCCCTCCCGGGCCGGCCGGCCTCAGTCCTGAGAGATTTCCTCATGATGGCGCCGACGCCACCAGCTAACTGCAGGCGGGGGCGCGCGGCACTCTGCACTCGCCTTCGCCGGAAGCCGTCCCATGTCCGCGAACATCGGTGCGCGTGGCGTCCGATGCGTGTCCACCGATTGGGGGACAACAGGTTCCGCCCCCGCGGCTACGTTCGGAGGACAGCTGGTCAACGCCCTGAACGCGAGGGTGATAGTGCCGCGGATCGGCCGTCGGCGCAGTGAACACCCGCAAGGAGCGGCCATGAACTCCGGAGAAACCAACGGCGACTGGACCGATCGCATCATCGGCGCCGCCCGCGCATCCAGGGCGTATGCGAGATTCATCGGCCGGGTCGGAGCCCTGGCCGCCGCCCTGGGCATCGGCGGACTGCTCGGCGGGCTGGGAATCTCCTCCGCCGACCCGGATGCCTCCACCGCCGATGAGGCATCCGCACCGGCCGAGGCCGAGGATTCTGCCGGCCGCACTCACCGGGTTCCCGGCGTCCCGGCACGCACCGGGTCGGTGCAGACTCAACAGTCCACCCCGGCGCCTTCGGGCAGGCAACCGGGCGGCCGGGCCGCCCGCTCCACGGGATCGTCAGCCGTACCATCCCCCGGGCTTCGCCGTGCGCCCTCCGCCGCCGGCCGGTCCGATGGCACCGTTCGCTCCGACTCGGCGCCCGTGGTCGCACCGGCCCCCGCCCCGCAACGCGATCCGAGACCCGCGTCGAGCGCACCCGTCCTCGACGGCCCGGCGGTCGCATCGACGAGACCGCCGAATGTGGTGAGCGGCGGTGCGACCACGTCATCGGTCGCCGAGCCGGCGGCTGCGGTGGTCACCGCGGCGGCCGCCCCGGTGGCACCGCCCCAGGCCTTCGCCGCCCCGGCGGCGGCGGTGCGCGGGGTGGTCGATGCCGTCCTTTCGCCGCTGCTGGGCATCGGGTCGGCGCTGCCGGTCGACTCACCGCTGGGCTGGGCGGCTCTCGCGGTCGCGCGCCGACTGGGCCGCCCAGAACCGGCTCAG
>SYAB01000272.1 GCA_005787665.1 Actinomycetota bacterium | reverse complement strand
GCCCTGCGAGCCCTGGGCAACCGCCTCGTCGGCATCCTCCATGGCTGCCTACGCCACCGCACCCACTACGACGAAAACAAGGCCTGGGCCCACCGTGCTACCGCAGCAGCTTGACGCCTTACAGACCTGGGGTATCTAGGAGCGGGTCGTCGCGGCGGCGTCGATCTGCGCTGCCAGGAAGGTTGAGGTGGCCGTTGGGCACCTGCGAAGCCGCGTATGCGGCCTTGCTGGCGCAGGAGCACGACAGGAGCGTCTCGCGCTCACCGGCGGACCGATGGTGCTGCATCACTCACAACGCGGGTCGGGTACCCACGGGCGTACGCGAGTGGGAAAAGCCGGTAAGAACCCGCGCCGCGGCGTGGTTCATACTGTGGGCAGCAATTTCAGGGCGTTTCACGCCGTGCTGGCAACGAACGGGCGACAACGATGACGAGACTGGACACCGTCGAACGGGCGGTCGCCGACATCGCTGCGGGTAAAGCCGTCGTGGTCATCGACGACGAGGACCGCGAGAACGAGGGCGACCTCATCTTCGCCGCGGAGAAGGCGACCCCGGAACTGGTGGCCTTCATGGTCCGCTACACCTCCGGCTACCTCTGCGTGCCGTTGGACGGCGCGATCTGCGATCGGCTGGGCCTGTTGCCGATGTACGCGGTCAACCAGGACAAGCACGGCACCGCCTACACCGTCACCGTCGACGCCAGGGAGGGCGTCGGCACCGGAATCTCGGCCTCGGACCGGGCGACCACCATGCGACTGCTGGCCGACCCGGGCAGTGCGGCCGTGGATTTCACCAAGCCCGGACACGTCGTGCCGCTGCGGGCCAAGGACGGCGGGGTGCTGCGCCGGCCCGGCCACACCGAGGCGGCCGTCGACCTGGCCCGGATGGCGGGTCTGCAACCGGCCGGGGCCATCTGCGAGATCGTCAGCCAGAAGGACGAGGGCGCGATGGCCCAGACTGATGAGCTGCGGATCTTCGCCGACGAACATGACCTGGCCCTGATCTCCATCGCCGACCTCATCGAATACCGCCGCAAGCACGAGAAGCACGTGATGCGGATCGCCGAGGCCCGGATCCCGACCCGGCACGGCGAATTCCGCGCCGTCGGCTACACCAGCATCTACGACCAGGTCGAGCATGTCGCCCTCGTCCGGGGGGATATCGCCGGACCGGAGAACGACGGACACGATGTGCTGGTCCGGGTCCACTCGGAATGCCTCACCGGCGACGTGTTCGGATCCCGCCGGTGCGACTGCGGCCCGCAGCTGGATGCGGCGATGTCGATGGTCGCCGCCGAGGACCGCGGGGTGGTGCTCTACATGCGGGGCCACGAGGGTCGGGGTATCGGTCTGATGCACAAACTGCAGGCCTACCAGCTTCAGGACGCCGGGGCGGACACCGTCGACGCCAACCTCGAACTCGGCCTGCCCGCCGATGCCCGCGACTACGGGATCGGCGCGCAGATCCTGGTCGACCTGGGTGTGCGGTCCATGCGCCTGCTGACCAACAACCCGGCCAAGCGGGTCGGGCTCGACGGCTACGGGCTGCAGATCGTCGAGCGGGTTCCGCTGCCGGTCCGGGTCAACGCCGAGAACATCCGGTATCTGAAGACCAAACGGGACCGAATGGGCCACGAACTCGCCGGGCTGGAGGACCTGGACAACTTCGACGACGCGGCCGGCGCGCCCGGCGACCTCGGCGGGGTGCGGTGAGCGGCGGATCGGGGGTGCCGGCCGTCCCGGAGATGGACGCCTCCGATCTGACGCTTGCCGTCGTTGTGAGCACCTGGCACACCGCGATCTGCGACGCCCTGCTCGACGGGGCCCGCCGGGTGGCGGTTGCCGCCGGGGTCTCCGAGCCCACGGTGGTCCGCGTGCACGGCGCGATCGAGATCCCGGTCGTCGCCCAGCAACTCGCCACCGATCACGACGCCGTGGTCGCACTCGGTGTCGTGATCCGCGGCGAGACACCGCATTTCGACTATGTCTGCGACGCGGTCACCCAGGGTCTGACCAGGGTGTCCCTGGACGCGTCGACGCCGGTGGCCAACGGTGTGCTCACCACCGAGACCGAACAGCAGGCCCTCGACCGGGCCGGCCTGCCGGACTCCGCGGAGGACAAGGGTGCCCAGGCGTGCGCGGCGGCGCTGTCGACCGCGCTGACACTGCGGCGGCTGCGCGGGGTATGACGAACTCGCCGCTCACCTGGGACGCAGTCTTCCGGCCCCGGATGATGTCGCTGATCGCTGTCGTCACGGCGGCGCTCATCACGGTGGCCGGGATCACCGTCGCGGTGCTCAACAACAGATCCTCGGGCGCGTTCCTGCGGGTGGCCGACCAGGTCGCGATGGCCGGCCTGGCGCTGGCACTGGCCGCTGCGGCGCTGCTGCTGACGCGGCCGCGGCTGAAGGTGGGGCCGGCCGGGATGGCCGTTCGCACACTGCTGGACGACCGGCTGATTCCCTGGACCGAGGTGGTTGACGTGTCCTTCCCCCCGGGCCGGCGGTGGGCGCGGATCGACCTGCCTGCCAACGAGTACGTCCCGGTGGTCGCCATCCAGCTGATCGACCGCGAGCGCGCGGTCGAGGCGATGGACACCGTTCGCGAGTTGATGGCCCGGTACCGCTCGGGGTGAGCGTGCGCGTACCGCGTGCCCGCACGGCGAGTCGGCGTACCGACACGCGCGGTCGCGGCGCCGGGCTGCCGGACTAGCCTGAAGCACGTGCCCGATCCCGCGACCTACCGGCCGGCACCGGGTTCCATCCCCGTCGAACCCGGTGTGTACCGGTTCTCCGACGCGCACGGCCGGGTCATCTACGTCGGCCAGGCCACGAGCCTGCGAAGTCGCCTGACGTCGTACTTTGCTGACAGCGCGGGTCTGCACCCACGAACCCGGCAGATGGTCACCACGGCCGCCAAGGTCGAGTGGACCGTGGTGACCACTGAGGTCGAGGCGCTGCAACTCGAGTACAACTGGATCAAGGAGTTCGATCCGCGGTTC
>SYAB01000271.1 GCA_005787665.1 Actinomycetota bacterium | reverse complement strand
GGCCAACGCCAACGCGCCGCTGGCCGTGCCGCCGGCCGAGCCGCCACTGGCGCGCGCGGCGCTGCCCGAACTGGTCGCGGCGGCCCAGCGGGAGGGCCGGCTCACCCTGATCGCCGTGCCGTCGACCTGGGCCAACTACGGGGCGATCATCGCGGCCTTCGAGGCCGAGTACGGCATACCGGTGACCGTCCAATCCCCCAACGCGACCTCCGCCCAGGAACTGACGGCGCTGCGGCTCATGCGCGGCCAGCGACGGCTCCCCGACGTCATCGAGGTGGGGCCTTCCTTCGCGCGCCAGGCGGTCGAACAGGGCCTCGTCGCGCCCTTCAAGTGCAGCGCGTGGGATCAGATCCCCGCCGACCTCAAACATCCGGACGGACTGTGGACCGCCCCGTACTACGGTCTGATCTCGTTCGGCGTCAACACGTCCCGGGTCGGCGACCCGCCCACCCGATGGGCCGATCTGGGCAAGCCGGCCTACAAGGGCATGGTGGCGACCAACGGGGATCCGCGCCAGGCGACCTCACCGCTGAACGCGGTGTGGGCAGCGGCCCTGGCCTCGGGCGGCTCGCTGGACGACATCTCACCGGGTATCGACTACTTCGGGATGCTGAGCCGCCAGGGCAACTACATCCCATTGCAGGCCAACGTCGGCAATCTCGCCAACCAACAGGTCCTCATCGGCATCGACTGGTCGTTCAACATGCCCGGCGCGGCGGCGGTGCTGGCCAAGTCGGGCCTGGATCTGACTGCGACGGTGCCCGACGACGGTGTGATGGGCGGAATGTACTGCGACGCCATCAGCAACGGCGCCCCGCACCCGAATGCCGCCAGACTGTGGATCGAGTGGATCACCAGCGGTAAGGGGGCACTGATGTACCTCGACGGCGGCGCCATCCCCGCCCTCTACCCGGCCTTCGTCGAGCAGGGCAGGGTCGCCGCGGACGTCGCGGCCGCGCTGCCGTCCATCGCCGAACTCCGGGCCCTGAAGTTCCCCACCCAGGACCAGACCGCCAAGGCCACCGCGGCCGTCGGGGCACAGTGGAACAGGGCCGTCGGATGAAACGCCGGCGGTTGCCGGACTGGGTCGGTCTGCTGCCGTTCCTCCTCGTCGCGTTCCTCTTTCTGATCTGGCCCGCCTATGCCGTCGTCCTGCAGGCATTCCAGGGGGCCGACGGCGGCTTCACCCTGGACAACGTCGCCACCGCGGCACAAGCCCAATACCGCAGCGCCTTCCTGACGAGCGGACTGCTGTCCCTGGTGACCGCACTCATCGGCGGGGTGGTGGGCACCCTGCTCACCTATGCGGTGTGCACCCTGGAGCGGCCCCGGTTCCTCAAGGGGGCACTGACGACGTTCTCCGGGGTGGCATCCCAGTTCGGCGGCGTGCCATTGGCATTCGCCTTCGTCGCCTCCATCGGATCGGCCGGCCTGATCACCACCCTGCTGGGCAAGATCGGGATCGACCTCTACGGCAGCGGGTTCAGCCTGCTGAGCTTCTCCGGCCTGGCGATCGTCTACCTGTACTTCCAGATCCCGTTGATGCTCATCATCATGACCCCGGCCGTCGAGGGATTGCGGCGCTCCTGGCGCGAGGCGGCGGAAGGGCTGGGGGCGAGCACCTTTCAGTACTGGACCCGGGTGGGAATCCCGTTGCTGACCCCCGCGTTCGCCGGCGGGGTGGTACTGCTGTTCGCCAACGCGTTCGCCGCCTACGCCACCGCGCAGGTCCTCACCTCGGGTTCGGTGAACCTGGTGCCCATCCAGATCGGCTTCTTCGTCCAGGGCAACGTCTTCGCCGGTCAGAGCCAGGTCGGCTACGCGCTGGCGCTGGGAATGATCGCGGTGGTCTCGGCAGCACTGGCGATCAACATCGCCCTGCAACGCCGCGTGGCCCGGTGGGCATCGTGAGCGGGCGCCCCTCGGTGCCGGCCGGACGCTGGGCAGTCGTCATCGGCTGCCTGCTGTTCTTCGCCGCTCCGTTGGTCGCACTGGCGCTGTTCAGTTTCACCAGCAAGGCCGGCTGGAGCCTGGAGGCCTACACGACGATCGCCAAGGACCCGCAGTTCTGGAAGTCGGTCGCCCTGAGCCTGACACTGGCGGTGGTGACGACGGTGCTCTCCCTGCTGTTGATGGTTCCCACCGTGTTGTGGGTGCACCTGCGTGCCCCGCGGTACCGCGGCCTGGTCGAGGCGATCACCCTGCTGGTGTTCGCGGTCCCGCCGATCACCCTGGTCATCGGCGCTACCGGACTGCTGCTCGGGTTGGTGCCCGCATTGCTCGGCAGCCCGTTGATCCTGGTGCCCTTCTACGTGGTGCTCAGCTTCGCCTTCACCTACCGGGCACTGGACACCGGTGTCAAAGCCCTGGACCTGCGCACCCTGATGGACGCCGCCGCGAGCCTCGGCGCCGGCCCCGGGCTGACGGTCACCCGGGTGATCCTGCCCAATCTGCGCACCGCCATCCTGGGGGCGGCATTCCTGACGATCACCGTCGTGCTCGGCGAGTACGTGCTGTCCTCGCTGTTCCTCTACAACACACTGCCGGTCTACATGGCCGAGGTCGGCACCTCACAAGCCCAGGGTGCGGCGGCACTGGCGCTCATCACCGTCCTGTTCACCTGGTTCCTGCTCATCGTGGTCTCCGTGGTCTCACGGCGACTCGGCGGCGGGCAGGTCGCCACCACGATTGCGAGGCCCTGACCGATGACGACCGTGCGTGTGGAGAACATCCGCAAGACCTACGGCGAATTCGTCGCCCTCGAGGGGCTGACCCTGGACATGACCGACGGCGAGTTCGTCAGCTTCCTGGGGCCCAGCGGCTGCGGCAAGACCACCGCGCTGCGCATCGTCGCCGGCTTCGAGGACGCCGACAGCGGAACGGTGCGTATCGACGGTGCCGCGGTCGACGCGGTCCCGCCCAATCGCCGCGATATGGGCATGGTGTTCCAGAACTACAGCCTGTTCCCGAACATGTCAGCCCTCGACAACGTGGCCTTCGGGCTGCGCGTCCGCAAGCAGTCCAGCCAGACCGTGCGGCGGCGGGCCTGCGAGATGCTGGAACTGGTGGGACTGGCCGGCAAGGAGTCCAACTATCCACACCAGATGTCCGGCGGTCAGCAGCAGCGTGTGGC
>SYAB01000270.1 GCA_005787665.1 Actinomycetota bacterium | reverse complement strand
GTGCCTCGTCGATGATCAGGGTGTCATAACGCAGCAGACGACGGTCCCGCTGGATCTCGGCGAGCAGGATGCCATCGGTCATCAGCCTGATCAGGCTGCGGTCGTCGGACCGATCGTCGAAGCGCACGGTGTATCCGACCGGGTACGCCTCGGAACCACGATCGCCGCCGAGTGGGCTACCGAGTTCCTCGGCGATACGCGCGGCCACGGTGCGCGCGGCCAGTCGGCGCGGCTGGGTGTGACCGATGGTGCCGCGGACCCCGCGGCCCAACTCCAGACAGATCTTCGGCAGCTGGGTGGTCTTGCCCGACCCGGTCTCACCGGCCACCACCACCACCTGGTGCTCGCGGATCGCAGCGGCCAACTCTCCCCGCCGCCGGCTCACCGGCAGATCCGGGTAACTGATCTCGGGCACCGCGGCACGGCGTGCGGCGACCAGGGACTCCGCCGCGGCGATCTTGTCACCGAGGCGCCGCACGGCCTCGGGATCGACGGGGTCACGCAACGCCTTCAGCGACCGGCCCAGGCGGACGGCATCACGGAGGGTCAGGTCGTCAAGCCGGGTGCGCAACGCACGCACATCGTCGCCGGACGCCTGGGACACTGGAGCCAGAATAGCCGGGAAGGGGCCGCCCGTGACGACTGCTGTGATCGTCGGCTCAGTGCTGTTGCTGGCCGTCGGACTGGTGGCCAGTCAGTTGTTCCGTCTCAAGGACTGGCTGGATCGGCAACCGCCGGTGCCCCCGACCGAACCTGAGGACGAGGATCCGGCGGCACCGGGCGCACCGCGCTGAGTATCAGCGGGGCGGGTCGCCCCGCCAGGTGAAGCTGTTGACGTACTTGCCCATGTCCTGGGCGATCTGGAGATTCGCGGGCGAGGGCGGTCCCGGGCCGAAGCCGGGGGTGAACTCGTGGAACGGCCCCTTGGCGGCCGCGATCAGCGCGAGGTCGTTCTTGACCGCGACGACGACGATCACCCGTAGCCGGTCGGCGCTGGTCGCCGTCCCGGCGGGCTGGAAGTCGGAGACGGCGCCGTAGCCGGCGTGATAGCCGACCGTGGCGTTGGGCAGTTCGTAGGCCACCAGCGCGTCGGGGAAGCCGTCCTGCATCAACTCCCCGGCGATCTGACGGGCGTTGCGGCCCGACGCGGGCCGGCTGAACAGTCGCAGGGTGCCGCCGTCGCCGCCGGTCCACTCCGCGGTCACCCCGTCGTCCCCGATCTCGACGTCATAGGCCGCGCTGGGGTTCGGGTAGGACACCGAGAACGACCCGTCCGAAGCGGTGAAGCGCGGATTGGTCGCCACCGGCAGGCCGGTCGGCGGACGACCGCAGTCCGGCGGACACACGTAACGGGTCGGCACATCGCTGACCCGGCCGTCGACCAGGGCCAGGATCATCATCCCCACCACCATGATCAGCACCCACAAACCCAGTGTCACAAAGTATTTGGGCCCCCTATCCCGTTCGGCGGTGTAGCGGCCGGGCGGGACGGCATAGCCCTCGAACGACGCGGTCGCCGCTGGGCCGGTCATCGCGACACCGTCCGGTTCAGCAGGATGTTCTTCACCAGGTTTTCCACATTGGGACTGCCCAGTCCGGTCACCATGTCATAGCCGGACCCGCCGGGGCTGATCGCGTTGCCGCCGAGCTCGATATCCCGGAAGCCGGGCACCGCCGCCCCGGTGGCGACCTGGTAGAGCAGCGGGTTGAAATCACCGAGCGGGTCGAAGTTCCGGGCCCGCAGCAGCTGATTGATCAGTGCGGCGATACCGGCCCAGACCGGGGCGGCCTGCGAGGTGCCGCCGCCGACGACGACCTGTTGGCCGAAGACGAACTTCACCCCGGTGAACGGGTCGGCCACCGCGGCGACGTCCGGCACCAACCGCCGGTCGGTGGGTCCGGCGGTGGCGCTGACGGTCTGCCAGGACGGCCGCCCGAACAGGACCGAGGCCCCGCCGGCGGTGCCCTGGGTCAAGGGGACGTCGTACCAGGCTTGTTCGGCCAGCCAGCCGCCGGCTGCGTCGGTGGACAGCGAGGTGCCGCCGACGGCCGTCATCTCCGGTATCGACGCCACCGCGTCCAGCCCGACGTCGTCCGGGCTGGGTGGGTCCGACCACCGCTTGCCCCCGCGGCACTCCAGCCCGGCCATATCGCCGGAAGCGTTGAAAGCCGTGGTGCCGCGGCGGTGCGCAGTGGCCAGTGCGGAGCGGACCGGGGCAAGGTCTGCCGCGGTGAGCAGCCGGTCGCAGCCCCAGCCGATCGAAAAACTCCACAGCGCACCCGGGAACTGCCGATCGACGGACTCCATGAGTATGCCGAGCTTCTCGTAGGTTCCACCGCCCTCGACGGTGGAGCGGGCGTTGACCAACACCTTCGTGGCCGCCGGCGCGACCGCGTGAACCATCTTCAGATCCATGGTGGCTTCGCCGCTGCGGCGCTCCGGCATGCCCCCGACCACCTGCGGGGTGAACCTCGGCAGATCGAACCAGTCGGCGAAGGTGTCCATATCTGCCTGGTCGAAACCGTCGAAACCGAACACCACCACCGTGCTGCCCGCCCCGGTGTAACCGGCCTCGGTCAACGGCGACATGTTGTAGGCCTTCCCCAGCTGGGTGGGAAGCAGCCCGCCGTCGGGGACGTCCAGCGGAGGCGTCGGCGGCAGCCCCTCCCGGTGCGGGGTGTAGCTCAGGATCCTGCCGAGACCGCTGACCTCGCCGCGGAGGGATTCGGGAATCTCCGGCTGCTGCGGAGAGGCGTAGAACACCCGCCCCTCGTCCGCTCCCCCAAGGGCGCGATAGTCGTGCACCGCCACGTTGAAGGCGTCGGACACCTCCTGCGAAGGACCCTCGAGAATCGCCCACGCATCGCCGGCCCGCCACCGCACCCGCAGCCCGTGCGCGCCGGCCCAGTCGGTCAGCCGAACCGGCTCACGCGGCCCGCTCAGTGCGGCCGTGAGTTGCACCGAGTCACTGCGCGCGGGACCCAGGTCGACGGATTCGGCCAGCAGGCGCGCGTAGGGACCGTCGATGACGCTCGTGGGCCCGGTGGACGGGGAGCGGTCGACGGCCAGTGAACCCAACACGACGGCGGCCGTGCCGAGCAACGCGACCGCCGGAAGCACCCGATGGCGACGCGACCCCATGCGACCAGAATCGGCCGCGAGTCGCGGTCGGGGCAAGGGCAATCAGACCCGAATGGTGAGCTGGTCGTAGATCAGCGGCGCGATCCGCTCGGCCATGTAGCGGTGGCCGGCGTCGGTGGGATGCACTCCGTCACCACCGATCAGGTCGGGCCGATCGACGAACCAGGACTCGGCGATCGGGTCGACGAACACCGCACCGGCGGCCGCGGCCTGCTGGCGCAGGCCGTCCCGGATCTTCAGCACCTCCGGCGGCGGGTCCGCGCTCGGCCACGGCGGGCCGATCACCAGGAACTTCGCACCCGGCGCGCCGAACCGCGCCAGCTGGAAGGTCTCGGCGGCCAGACCCGGAAACGTGCCCGGATCGATGGGCTGGTCATTGCGGGACCCGAAGAAGACCACCAGGACGTCATTGCGCCGAACCGCCTGCGCGGCCAGATCCTCGAAGACGCTGCCGCGGCTTCCGGGTTGCCCGTAACCGGCCCCGCCCTCGGCAGCCACATCGGCGTCGATCTCCACGCCGCGCTTGGCCAGCAACTGCCAGGCCAACTCCGGCCAGGACTGCGCGCCCCGGCCCCCCTCGTCGGACCCGGAGGTGTAGGAATCCCCGATCACCGCAATGTGAGTCGGCGTCGAGGCATTCCCGGCCGGCGCAGCCACGATGACCGCAGCGGCGGAAACAGCCACGCACAGGGTCGTCGTCGTCGCGCGAAAGAGCGCTTTCCTCTTGGTCATCGGTATCGCACAGCCTAAACCGCGCTCAGCCCGCGCTCGGGGAGGACGTGGCCGGCAACGTCTCCCGAAGGCCCTCTACAGCACGTCGAGGATGTCGTTCTTCAACGCCTCGGCCTGGGTGCCGAACACCGCCTGCACGCTGCTGCCGACCTCGATCACACCGGCGGCGCCCAGCTTCTTGAGCCGGTCGGCGTCGACCTTCGAGGTGTCGGCGACCTCCATGCGCAGCCGGGTGATGCAGGCGTCGACGCTGACCAGGTTCTCCCGGCCGCCGAAGGCGGCGATCAACTGTTCGGCCTTGCTGTCGGTAGCCGCCGGTGCGGTGGCCGCCCCCGCGCGGGCAGCACCGGATTCGACGGCGGTGGGGGCGGGCGCACCCTCGCTGACGTTGGCCCGTTCCTCGGCCTCGAACTCACTCTCCAGCTCACGGCCCGGGGTGCGCATGTTCCATTTGGTGATCACGAAGCGGAACAGCAGGTAGTAGACCGCGAAGAAGGCCAACCCCATCACGATCAGCAACGGGACGTTCTTGGCTGCCGGTGCGGTGCCGTAGAGCAGTAGGTCGATGAGACCCGCGGAGAACGAGAACCCGAGGTGGATGTCCAGGGCGTAGGCGATCGCCAGCGACAGGCCGGTGAGCACGGCGTGCACGATGTAGAGCGGGAAGGCCACGAACATGAAGGAGCACTCCAGCGGTTCGGTGACGCCGGTCAGGAAGGCGGTCAGCCCGGCCGCTGACAGGATGCCGAAGGCGACCTTGCGCTGGCGGGCATTGGCGACGTGGATCATCGCCAGCGCGGCGGCCGGGAGCCCGAACATCAGGATCGGGTAGAAGCCGGACGTGAGCCGGCCCGCGGTCGGGTCGCCGGCGGCGAAACGGGTCAGCTCACCAGTGACCACCGCACCATCAGCGGTCGGGTAGCTGCCGTAGATGAACCACACGAAGGAGTTCAGAATATGGTGCAGGCCAACGGGAATCAGCATCCGGTTGGCGAACCCGTACACGAAGGCGCCCAAGGCTCCGGCGCCGCCGATGAACTTCCCCAGCCCGGTCAGGCCGGCATCGAAGATCGGGTAGAAGTAGCTCATCGCGAAGGCCACCACCAGTGTGGTCAGCGAGACCACGATCGGGACGAACCGGCGCCCCCCGAAGAAACCGAGGTAGGGCGGCAGCTTGATGGTGTGGTACCGGTCGAACAGCCAGGCGGTGATCAGTCCGACCACGATCCCGCCGAACACGCTGTAGTTGATCTGCGCCTGCTCGCCGGCCTTGTCGAGTTGACCGGCCAGCACGAACGGCGACATGGTCTTGAAAACCGCCTCCATCACCACATAGCCGACGACCGCGGCCAGGGCTGTCGAACCATCGGCCTTGCGCGCGAAACCGATCGCCACACCGACGGCGAACAGCAGGGCGAGATTGCTGAAGACCGCGCCCCCGGCGGCGCTCATCGCCTGGAAGAACGGGCCGATCACCGGGGCCTTGATCCGGCCGAGCAGGTCATCCTGGCCGAGTCGCAGCAGGATTCCGGCCGCGGGCAGGACCGCGATCGGCAGCATGAGGCTCTTGCCGAGCCGCTGCAGTTGGGCGAAGCCCGGGATCTTCAACCCTGATTTCGGTTGTCCACCAGAGGGTTTCGTCGCCTCACTCATACGATCGGGCCTTTCTTTGTCACGGCTCAGCGGAAGCTTAGACCACAATCACCCGACGCGAGAGCCGGTCAAGGGGTGCTTCGGGCCGCATTTCGGCTTCATCGGCCGAGCCTGATCTCTATCCTTTTCCCCACACCCCACGGCCCCGACGCATCTCCGCACACCGACAGAGGAGTCATCTGTGAGTCTCACCCCGGTCCTCGCGCCGATCGAGGGCCGCGCCCTCACGCTTGCCGAAGTGCCCGATCCGGTCTTCTCCCAGGGCATGGTGGGATACGGGGCCGCGGTCGACCCACCCCGGCAGGTGGTGGACGCCGTCGCCCCGGTCAGCGGCACCATCCTGAAGTTGCTGCCGCACGCCTACGTGATCATGACCGCCGACAAAGTCGGTGTCCTGGTGCACCTGGGTCTGGACACCGTCGCACTCAACGGCGAGGGCTTCACCGCCCATGTCGCCCAGGGCGATGCGGTGGCGGCCGGCCAGCGGGTGATCAGCTACGACGTGCCGGCGATCGTCGCCGCGGGTTTGAGCCCGGTGGTGCCCGTAGTGGTGATGGACGAGCGCGAACCGGAGAACATCACGGTCGTCGACGCTGTCACCAATGGTGTCGGAATCGAGCGTGGCGCAATACTTTTCACCGCCGGAAAGTAACCGCTGATGGAAGTTGTCATCCTGGCGGACCCTGCGGAGATCGGCGTCGTCGCGGCTGACGCCATCGAGTCGCTGCTGGCCGGGAAACCCGACGCGGTACTCGGTCTGGCCACCGGCTCCTCACCGTTGACGATCTATGACGAACTTGCTGCCCGCTGTAGGGCCGGGCGGGTGACGTTCGCGCACGCCAAGGGATTCACCCTCGACGAGTACGTCGGCCTGCCGGCCGAGCACCCCGAGCGCTATCGCAACGTCATCGACACGGCCTTCGTCGGCCGGGTGGATTTTCCGCCCGGTGCGGTCTCCGGGCCGGACGGCCTCGCCGCCGACATCCCGGCCGCCTGCGCCGCCTACGAGGCGGCCATCCGGGCCGCCGGCGGGATCGACCTTCAGATCCTCGGGATCGGCACCGACGGTCACATCGGGTTCAACGAACCGAGTTCCTCGCTGGCCTCGCGCACCAGGATCAAGACGCTGACCCACCAGACCCGGGCGGACAACGCGCGGTTCTTCGGCGGCGAGATCGACGCCGTGCCGACCCACTGCCTCACCCAGGGACTCGGCACCATCATGGAAGCCCGCCACATCGTGTTGGTGGCCACCGGCCGCAACAAGTCCGAGGCGGTACACCGCATGGTGGAGGGATCGGTCAGCGCGATGTGGCCGGCGAGCGTCCTGCAGCACCACCGCCATGTAACGGTGCTCCTCGACGATGCCGCCGCCCATCGGCTCCAACTCGGCGACTACTACCGGGAGACCTACCGGTCCAAACCGGACTGGCAGGGCATCTAGGTGTTGCTGACCGCCGGCACGGTGCTGACCGGGGCGACAGCGTTGTCCCCCGGTTGGATCGAGGTGTCGGCAGGCCATATCACCGCCCTCGGCGGGGGCGAGCCGGATCGTCCCGCCGACCGCGATCTCGGCGGGACGACCGTGGTGCCGGGTTTCATCGACACCCATGTGCATGGCGGTGGTGGAGGCAGCTTCTCGGTCGCCGCGCAGACGGCCACCGTGGTGGACCTGCACCGCCGGCACGGCACCACCACGATGCTGGCCTCGTTGGTCACCGAGTCGCCGGAGGATCTCCTGCGCCAGGTGACCGAGTTGGCGGGCCAGGTGCGTGCCGGGCTGATCGCCGGGATCCACCTGGAGGGTCCCTGGCTGGCGGCCGAGCGCTGCGGCGCGCATGACCCTGCGCTACTGCGGGATCCCGATCCCGCCGAACTGGATGCGGTCCTGGCCGCCGGCCGCGGGACGATCCGGATGGTGACCCTGGCTCCGGAGCGGACCGGTGGCCTCGGCGCGATCCGCCGCGTAGTCGAGTCCGGCGCGGTGGCCGCCGTCGGTCATACCGAGGCCACCTACCGGCAGACCCGCGCCGCCATCGACGCCGGCGCGACGGTGGGCACGCACCTGTTCAATGCGATGCGGCCGATCCACCACCGCGAGCCCGGACCGGTGATCGCATTGCTGGAGGACCCCCGCGTCACCGTCGAGGTGATCGCCGACGGGGTGCACGTCGACCCCGCGCTGTACCGGCACGTCACCCGGGCGGCCGGGCCGGACCGGGTCTCGCTGGTGACCGACGCGATGGCGGCGGCCGGTATGGCCGACGGCGCCTACCGGATCGGCCCGCTGGCCGTCGAGGTCGCCGACGGTGTCGCCCATCTGGCCGGCACCACCACCATCGCGGGCAGCACCGCGACCATGGATCGGCTGTTCGCCTTCGCCGTGACGCACAGCGGTCTGCCCCGCGAGCAGGCCATGCTGCAGGCCGTTCGCCAGTCCTCGATTAACCCGGCCCGTGCATTGGGACTGCCGGACCCCGAACTGCGACCCGGTGCCAGCGCTGACCTGGTGGTTCTCGACGACGACCTCGCGGTCAGTGCGGTGCTGTGCCGCGGGGAGTGGGTCCGCAGAGCTGTCTCGGACCCCTAACGATTGGGTCTTAGCTCCGTATCGCCCCTCGCGCGCGCGGCACGCCCTGTGGTCTGGTGGGACAAATGAGTACCTCCACGTTGCGCAAGTCCGGACTCGCCGCGGCCGCCGCCGCCGCGCTGATCGCCATCGGCGTGCCACTGGCACTCGCCGCGCCGACCGCCGCGCCGCCGTCGGACGGCGGCGGATACGTCGACTCGACGGCCCGCTGCACCAAGCCGGACACTGCGGTCGTCTTCGGCTCCACCGAATCCTCGCGGGTAGCGATCTGCCAGACCGCCTCGGGCAGCTTCCAGTACCGCGGCGTCCGGGTGAGCGATGGGGCGCGGCTGATCACCGCAGCCTCGCAGACCTCCAAGAACACCTTCGTGGCAAACAATGACGGTGTGACGTACACCGTGACCCCGACCGCGCTCAGTGTCACCGCCAACGGCGACACCTTCAGGACCGAGACCTGGACCGACTACCACGGCCCGCAGGCCCCCGTCTCGACCTCCCCGTCCTCGACGTCATCGTCGGCGACGAGCACCACGTCCAGCACCTCGAGCACCGCCTCGACGTCTACCACGAACACCTCGTCGACCGCGCCGAGTTCCACGGCGGCCAAGTCGAGTTCGACGGTGCCACTGCCGCCGCCGATGCCCGCCGAGGTGGGTGGCGACACCTCGTCCTCAGGGGAGTAGACGCCACCCCTCGCGGTAGCCGACCGGACTATTGTCGGATCCGCCGGAGCAGCCGGACATGCTCTGAAGGATTACAGCCCAAAGGATTTGGCGATGATGTCGCGCTGGACCTGACTCGTTCCGCCGGCGATGGTCCCGGGCAGCGTGGCGCGCACCTGTTCCTCCATGCCGCCCTCCTCGGTGTAGCCCATCCCGCCCATCAGTTGCATACCTTCCAGCGCCGCACGCTTGGCGAGCTCGGTGGCCTTCAGCTTCACCATCGAGGCCTCCCGGGGCATCAGCACGCCCGGGTTCTCGTCGACCCGCTGGGCGACGTCGTGCACCAGAAGCCGGGTCGCCTCGATCTCGCACGCCAGGTCCGCCAACGGATGCGACACCGCCTGGAACGACCCGACCGGCCTCCCGAATTGTTCGCGCTGACGGACGTAGGCCACGGTGTCGTCGAAGGCCCGGCGGGCCTGACCGAGGGCCAGCGCCCCGACGATGACACGCTCGGTGTTCAGCCCGAGGATCAGCTGCTGCCAGCCCTGCCCCTGCTGACCGACCAAGCGCTCGGACCCGACGACACAGTCGGTGAAGAACACATCGTTGACCTCCAGCCCCATCGTGGCGATCGGCCGGATCTCGACGCCGGGTGTCGACGTCGGCACCGAGATCATCGAAATGCCCTGGTGCTTGTGGCCGGTGTCCTCGGTGCGCGCCACCAGCAGGATGTGATCGGAGATGTGGGCGTTGGAGATCCAGGTCTTCTGGCCGTTGATGCGGTAACCGCTCTCGTCGGGTTCCGCCTTGCAGCGTAAGGAGGCGACATCGGAGCCCGAGCCCGGTTCCGACATCGCTACCGCCGTCGGCATGCCGGCCACCACGGCGCCGAGGATCTCCTTTTTGAGATCCTCATCGGCGAAGTTGAGATACATGTGCGCGACGATCAGCGTGACACCGAAGCTGCCCAGCGGGATACGGTTGTAGGCAAGTTCTTCCAGGAACAGGCAGGCGTCGAAGAGCCCCCCGCCCGAGCCCCCGTACTCCTCGGGAATCGACAGCCCCAGGAATCCGAGATCGGCCATTTTCCGGGCGATCTCCATGTTGGTGTGGCTCCGACCGCCATCGGTCAGCGCCAGCCGTTGCTCCCGGGTAGCGCACTCCTTGGCGGCGAATGCGCGCACGGTGCTGACGATTCCGTGCTGTTCGTCGGTCAGGCGCAGGCTCATCGGGTCAGCCCCGTTGCGCTCGTCAGCTGAACCAACGCCGCTCGATGGGCGGGGCCGTCCAGGTTCCGTCCAGGACGGACTCGTCGGGGACGTACATCCGCAG
>SYAB01000269.1 GCA_005787665.1 Actinomycetota bacterium | reverse complement strand
CCGTTCAGAGCGGCGCCGACGCCGATGCCCACGCAGCCCAGCTCCGAGATCGGGGTGTCGCGCACTCGGTCCGGGCCGAACTCGTCCAGCATCCCCTTCGACACCGCGTAGGTGCCGCCGTAGCGACCGACGTCCTCGCCGAGTAGCACCACCCGCTCGTCGGCGCGCATGGCGTCGGCCATGGCGTCGTGCACCGCCGCGCGAGAGGTGGTCTTCACGGTGTCATCACATCGCGGGTGAGGGTCTCGACGCTCTCGAGGGTTCCGGCCTCGGCGTAGGCGACCGCGTCGGCGACCTCGGTGGCCGCCCCCGACTCGATGTCGGCGACATCCTCGGCGGTGAGCAGCCCTTCGGACAGGCAGCGCGCGGAGAACGTGACGATCGGGTCGTGCTGCTTCCACTTCTCGACTTCGGCCTTGTCGCGGTAGAGCTCGGGATCGAACATCGAGTGCGGCCGGAACCGGTAGGTGCGGAACTCCAGGAAGTACGGGCCGCCGTGGGTGCGGATGTGGTCGACGGCGTCCTCCATCGCTGCGTGGCTGGCCAGTACGTCCATACCGTCGGCGCTGGCTGCCGGAACCCGGTAGGACTCGGCCAAGACGAGCAGGTCGACGTCGGAGAGTTCCCGGCTGATCGCGGTGCCCATCGCGTAACCGTTGTTCTCGCAACAGAACAGCACCGGCAGCTTCCACAGCTGGGCCATGTTCATCGTCTCGTGGAAGGCGCCCTCGGCCATCGCTCCCTCGCCGAAGTAGCAGGCGGAGATCCGGTTTCGTTGGAGTTGGGCGTCGGCGAAGGCCAGGCCGGCGGCCGTCGGCAGACCACCGGCGACGATCGCGTTACCGCCGAAGAACCTGCGTTCGGCGTCGAACAGGTGCATCGAACCGCCTCGTCCGCCCGAGCATCCCTCCTGCTTACCGAACATCTCGGCCATGATCTTGGTCATCGGGATGCCGCGCATCAGCGCATGGGCGTGCTCTCGGTAAGTGGCCAGCACGGCGTCTTTGGGCCCAAGCACCCGCAATGAGCCGGCCGCCACCGCCTCTTCGCCGACGTAGAGATGCAGGAAGCCGCGGATCTTTCCGGCGCTGTACATCTCGGCGCACTTCTCTTCCATGCGCCGGATCCGGATCATGTCGGTCAGCAGTGAGCGGGCGAAGGCCGGGTCGGTCGGCGGGGGATAGGTCACGCCGTGACTCCGGGTGTCTCGACGGTCGAGGTGTCGCCCTCGGGCAGGCCCAGTTCGCGGGCTTTGAGCAGTCGCCGCATGATCTTGCCGCTGCGGGTGTGCGGGAGTGAGTCGACGAAGTCGATCTCTTTGGGCGCCACCGCGGCACCGAGGCGCTTGCGGGCGTGGCCCATAAGGTCCCGGCGCAGATCGTCGTCGGCGGTGTGGCCGGGTTTGAGGGTGACGAACGCCTTCACCACCGCCCCGTAGGTGGGGTCGGGCTTACCGATCACCGCGGCCTCGGCCACAGCGGGATGGTCGGTCAACACGTTCTCCACCTCGAACGGGCCGATAAGGTGCCCGGAGGCCTTGATCACATCGTCGGCGCGGCCGACGAACCACAGGTACCCGTCAGCGTCGCGCTTGACGAGATCGCCGGACAGATAGATCTCGCCGCCCGGATCGGAGTGGAAGCACTTGCGGTATCTCGCCTCCTGGTCGAGGTAGCCGCGGAACATCGACGGCCACCCCACCCGCAGCCCCAGTTCCCCTTCGACATCGGGGGTGTCGATGATCGTGACGTCGCCGGTGGCCCCTTCCGTGTCGTCGTGGTCGACGACGACGACCTCGACTCCGGGCAGCGGGCGGCCCATCGATCCGGGTTTGATATCAAATGCCGGGGTGTTGGCGACCATGATGCCGCCGGTCTCGGTCTGCCACCAGTTGTCGTGAATCGGTAAGCCCAGCACTCGCTTTCCCCACCAGACCGCCTCGGCGTTGAGGGGCTCGCCGACGCTGGCGACGAACCGCAGATGCGGGAAGGAGTACTTCGCGGCCAGTTCGGGGCCGGCCTTGATCAGCATCCGGATCGCGGTAGGTGCGGTGTACCAGACCGTGACGTCCTCGTCCTGCAGGATCCGGTACCAGTGCTCGGCGTCGAACTCGGCCTCGTCGATGATCGAGGTGACCCCGTGCAGTAACGGCGCGATGATGCCGTAGGCGGTGCCGGTCACCCAGCCGGGATCGGCGGTGCACCAATAGATGTCCTCCGGGTGCAGATCCAGGGCGTACAGGCCGGTGATGTAATGCATCCCGATCGCGCCGTGTACGTGCTGGGCTCCCTTCGGGGTGCCGGTGGTGCCGCTGGTGAAATGCAGTAGCGACGGGTCCTCGGCGGTGGTGGGTGTGATCGGGGCGTCGTCATCCGCCCGTTCCATCAGGGCGGCGAAGTTATGCGTTCCGGGGATCGCTTCGTCGCCGACCACCAGCACGTGCTTCACCGACGGCAACTGGTCGCGAATCTTGGCGATCTTGCGTTTGTAGATCGCGGTCGTGGTGACCAGGACGTCGGCGGACCCGATGTTGACCCGGGTGGCGATCGGTTCGGGGCCGAACGCGGAGAACAGCGGTGAGACGACGCTGCCGTTGCGTAAGGCGCCGAGCATGCTGATGTAGAGCTCTGGGACGCGTCCCATGATCACAAAGACCTTGTCGCCCTTACCGATTCCCAGGTTCCGCAGCACGTTGGTGAATGTCCGGGCGAGCCGGCCGAGCTCGGCGTAGCTGACATCGTGGACGGTCAGCGTTTCCGATCCCGGAATGTCGGCGACGAAACGCAGCGCGGACTTGCCCGCTGCTGGGCCCTCGGCGTGTCGGTCCACCGCCGCGTAGGCGATATTGCAGCCGCCGGTCCCCATCCCCGCGCACAGATCAGGTATCTGCGACCAACTGAAACTCGCGCGGGTTGCGTCGTAGTCGGCCAGGTTCGGGGTGGCCCGCAGGTCGGCGGGTCCTTTGTGGATCACGTCGGTCACGTATCGGGCCTCTCCCTAGCGGTGCGGCGGGTCGAGGACGCCATCGCGTCGGGCGCGGGGGATGTTGGCCATCACCCGATCGATCAACGCGCCGTAGGCGCCGCCGTCGTTGAGGATGTCCAGACGCTTCAGGTGGCGCAGGAAGGCGTCGATGCGACGTTCCAGCGGCCAGTCCCAGTAGTCGCGCCGGGTGAAGGGCGAACACAGAAACTTCCACGCGATGCCGTCGATCTCCTCAGCCGTGCCGGCCTTGGCCATCCGCGCCCCCTTGATTCCCAACCCCTGTGATGGTGATCTCCGCACGGGGTGGCGCGGAAGGGGCGAAAGTCACCGGTTGGGCTTTTCAGAGCGCGTGGATGCCCTTGTAGAGCAGGGCCGCGCCGATGGCCACCAGGATGACCGCGATCATCGCCCCGTGGTTGTCCTCCATCCAGCGCTTGAGCCTGTTCAGCGGTTCGTCGAGACGCTCACCGGCGACGAGGTAGGCCAGTACCGGCAGTGCGACCGACGAGACCGCCAGTGCGGTGAACACCGCGACGGCCTGCCAGGCGCCGGTGCGGCCCAGCGCCGCGGTTCCGATAGCGGCGCCGGCCGCGGCGCACATGGCGAAGACCTTCAGGTTGGCCACCGACAGCACGATTGCGGTGACGAACGCGCGCCCCGGTCCAGCCGCGGTCATCGACGTCAGCCACTTGGGGCTGTGCTGCGCGCGGTTGCGGGTCAGCCAGCGGTAGAGGCCGAAGGCGATCAGCGCGATGCCGATGGCGATCCGCACGTACGGCGCCGCGGCCGACTGCCTGTCGAGTCCGGCGGCCAGGTCGGAGGCGATGACGAAGGCTCCGGTGATCGCGGCGATGCCGATCGTCCAGCCCGCGAGGAACGCCAGGCTGGTGGGGCGTGGGCGCGGGGTGTGCAGCATCAGGATGCCGGGGATGATCGACAACGGCGAGAGCGAGATGACCATCGCCAGCGGCACCAGTTCGGTCAGGTCCGAAGCGAGACTCGTCACGACCGAAACCTAGTGCGGGGCCGGGCGCAATGTCCATGCCGGCACCCAATGCGTGACCGCCCGGCGGTGGGCCCCGTGGGTGATCGGGTAACTGACCAGGCCCCACCACTCGCCCTGCTCGCACAGGCCCCAGCAACTCAGGGTCCCGGTGACCACCTGATCCATCTGCAGCCCGTGCGGGTGGTAGCGCCCGCTGCGGTGCGGCCGGCGCGGGAACAACGCACCCAGATCGATCAGTACCGGCACCGGCGGACGCACCGGCCGGAACGGCGAGCGCAGCGGCTGCCCGTGGTACCCGATCGCCGCCAGATCACCCACTACTCGATCATATGTTCGATTTCCTGCCCCGGCGAGCAATCACCTGGGTGAGCGGGCGCAAACTCACCCAGGACGGGGCCCTTTAGGGTGAGTTTGCGTCCGCTCGCGCGGGGGTGGGGGTGAGACTGGGCGGTTGAGTGTCGTAAGGCCCTATCGCGGGGCGCGGCCAATTCAGTAGGGTTGAGCGGAACAGACTCAAGGTTGTCGGTGTTGTATACCTCGACACGCTTTTACCAGGAGAAATGGAGGACGTCGGAGTGGACTCGTTCAACCCGACCACCAAGACCCAGGCGGCGCTGACCGCCGCCCTGCAGGCCGCCAGTGCGGCCGGCAACCCGGAGATCCGGCCCGCGCACCTGTTGATGGCCCTGCTCACCCAGACCGACGGCATCGCCGGCCCGTTGTTGGAGGCGGTCGGGGTCAATCCGGCGACCATCCGCACCGAGGCGCAGGCTCTCGTCGATCGGCTGCCGTCCAGCAGTGGCGCGACCTCGCAGCCGCAGCTGTCCCGGGAGTCGCTGGCTGCGATCAACGCCGCCCAACAGCTCGCCACCGAGATGAACGACGAGTACGTCTCCACCGAGCACCTGATGGTGGGCCTGGCGACCGGGGACTCCGACGTCGCCAAGCTGCTCACGGGCGCCGGGGCCTCCCCGCAGGCACTGCGGGAGGCCTTCACCAAGGTCCGCGGCAGCGCCCGGGTCACCAGCGCCGACCCCGAGTCGAGCTACCAGGCGCTGGAGAAGTACTCCACCGATCTGACGGCGCGCGCGCGGGAGGGCAAACTCGACCCGGTCATCGGCCGCGACATCGAGATTCGCCGTGTCATCCAGGT
>SYAB01000268.1 GCA_005787665.1 Actinomycetota bacterium | reverse complement strand
TGGCCCGGCACGCCGCCGGGTGGAGCGACACCATTCAGGTGGTCACCGAACCCAAGGCCTTCCTCGCCGGCTTGCCCCTGGCGGCCTTGGAACCGTCCCCGCACGTCGCCGACCTGCTGCGACGGCACATCCCGGACCTGCGGGTGCGGTTCGTCAACGTGGTGGATCTGATGCGCCTGCAGGATGAGAGCGAGCACCCGCACGGGCTGTCCAACCGCGAGTTCGACATGGTGTTCACCGAGGACAAGCCGGTCATCTTCGCCTACCACGGCTACCCCTGGCTGATCCACCGCCTGGTGTACCGACGCAGCAACGACAGCCGGATCCACGTGCGCGGATACAAGGAGGAAGGCACCACCACCACCCCGTTCGACATGGTGATGCTCAACGATCTCGACCGCTACCACCTGGTGATCGACGTCATCGACCGGGTGCCCGGTCTGGGGTCGCGCTATGCCGGGCTGCGCCAGCAGATGGTGGACAAGCGGATCCACGCCCGGGAGTACACCCGCGAACACGGCGACGACATCCCGGAGGTCCGCGACTGGGTGTGGCCGGCCGCCCGCGGGGTCCAGGTGGGCTCGCAGGTGGCCGCGACACTGGCGACCGGCGGCGACAACGAGTGACACACGGGCCCGCTCAAGTGGTGGGCGCGGCTGAGGGCCCTTAGGATTTCGGGAGTCGCCGAACAATCCGGTCGACCCAGACCGCCCGAGGTGGATATGGCCCAGCCGAACCCCGAACCGCAGCGGACCCTCGACGCCGACCCGGTTCCGGAATTGCAGTTCCGGACCATCCACGGCTATCGCCGGGCCTTCCGAATCGCCGGGTCCGGACCTGCACTGTTGCTCATCCACGGCATCGGTGACAACTCCACGGCGTGGGAACCGGTGCACGCCCGCCTGGCGCGCCGGTTCACCGTCATCGCGCCGGACCTGCTCGGCCACGGCCAGTCCGACAAGCCCCGGGCGGACTACTCGGTGGCCGCCTACGCCAACGGCATGCGGGACCTGCTCAGCGTGCTCGACATCGACAGGGTCACCGTCGTCGGCCACTCGCTGGGCGGCGGCGTGGCGATGCAGTTCGCCTACCAGTTCCCGCAATTGGTCGAACGGCTCATCCTGGTGGGCGCGGGCGGGGTGACCAAGGACGTCAACATCGCGTTGCGGTTCGCCTCGCTCCCGGTCGGCGGCGAGGCCTTGGCCCTGCTGCGACTGCCACTGGTGCTGCCGACCTTGCAGACCTTCGGTCGGCTGCTGGGGACGGTGATCGGCTCGACCGGCGTGGGCCGCGACATTCCCAACATGCTGCGCATCCTCGCCGACCTGCCCGAGCCGACCGCTTCGGCTGCCTTCACCCGCACCCTGCGCGCCGTGGTGGACTGGCGCGGCCAGGTGGTGACCATGCTGGATCGTTGCTATCTGACCGAATCGGTTCCGGTGCAGTTGATCTGGGGCGAACAGGATGCCGTCATCCCGGTCAGCCACGCCCACATGGCACACGCCGCGATGCCTGGTTCCCGGCTCGCCGTGTTCCCCCGGTCCGGCCACTTCCCGTTCCACGACGACCCGGACCGCTTCGTGGACCTGGTCGAGGAGTTCGTCGACTCGACCGTCTCGGCCGACTACGACCCCGACTCCCTTCGCGAACTGTTACGCAAGGGCAGCACCGAGAGCGTGCTGTCGGGGTCCGATGAGGAGCTGAGCGCCCGCATCCTGGTCCTCGGCGCGTTAGAACACGACAAGCGCAGCGCAACCTGAATCCCGCCCCGGGAGACTCCCGAGGGTGAGAAGGTGTTCATCTGATGTTCACCTGAGGCGGGAGTGCGTAGGTGCTTGAGGTTTCCGAGGTCGGCAACAAGGTCGGCAAAGAGGAGTACGACGCGGCGATTCCCGAGTTGCGGGTCGGGCTGATCAACGCGCAGTACGACCTGCGCAGCGCGGATTTCCCGGTCATCATCTGGATCGCGGGCGACGACCGGCTGGGCGCCAATGAACTGGTGAACCGACTCAACGAGTGGATGGATTCGCGTTACGCCGACACCCGCGTATTCGGTGATCCCACCGACGAGGAGTATCAGCGGCCACACCTGTGGCGGCTGTGGCGATCGCTGCCGCCCAAGGGACGCGCGGCGTTCTTCGTCGGCGGCCTGATGCGTGCGGCCATCCAGCGCGCCGAGGACGAGATCGAGGAGCCGGAGTTCTCGATCTGGCTGCGCCACATCGCCAACATGCAGGCCGAACTGGTGGCCGACGGGGCTCTCATCCTGAAATTCTTCCTGCACACGCCGGCCAGAGAGCAGAAGCGCAGGCTCAAGAAGGCCGAGAAGGACCCCCATGCCGGCTGGCAGGTCGACCAGCGCGACTGGGCGGCGCTGGAGAGCCTGGGGCCGGTGCTGCCGATCGCCGAGCGGATCCTGCGCGAGACCAGCGGGCCCGGCGCACCGTGGACCATCGTGGAGTCCACCGACCCGCGCTACCGCGACCTCACCGTGGCACGCACGATCCTGGCCGCCCTCACCGCACGCCTGCACGACACCTCCGCGCGCCCCGGGCACGCGCTGTCGGATTCGGTGTTCGGAGACTTCGACGCCGAGGCCAACGTGCTCTCCGGTGTCGACCTGTCGGTGTCGCTGACGAAGTCGGAGTACCGGGCCCAGTTGGCCCGGGAGCAGGCCAAACTCAAGAAGCTCTCCCTGGAGGCGCGCCGGCGGGGCGTGAGTTCGGTGCTGGCCTTCGAGGGCTGGGACGCCGCCGGCAAAGGCGGGGTGATCCGGCGGATCACCGGCGCCCTGGAGGCCGGCGACTATCGGGTCATCCCGGTGGCGGCACCCACCGAGGACGAGCGCAAGTACCACTACCTGTGGCGGTTCTGGCGGGACCTGCCACCGGCCGGAAAGGTCGTGATCTTCGATCGCACCTGGTACGGCCGGGTGCTGGTGGAACGCCTGGAGGGTTTCGCCACCCCGGCGGAATGGCAGCGGGCTTTCGACGAGATCAACGACTTCGAGGCGCAGATGGTCGAGCAGGGGTACTACGTGGCGAAGTTCTGGCTGCACATCTCCCCCGAGGAGCAACTCGCCCGCTTCAAGGCCCGCGAGGAGACCGCCTACAAGAAGCACAAGATCACCGAGGAGGACTACCGCAACCGCGAGCGGTGGAACGACTACGTCACCGCAGTGGACCAGAAGATCCTGCGCACGACCTCCGACAGGGCGCGCTGGCATGTGATCCCGGCCAACAACAAGGCGTTCGCCCGGGTGGCCACGCTCCGCGCGATCAACAAGGGTTTGGCCCGTACCCTGCGGGAGCGCTAGGGGCGAAGCGGGAGTCGCGCGCCGGACAGCACGCCGTGGAGTGGAGCTAAGGGGAATCGAACCCCTGACCTACTCGATGCGAACGAGTCGCGCTACCAACTGCGCCATAGCCCCGTGGACGCCAGTAGGTTACCAGTCCGGGCGTTCCAGGGTTCCTACTGACCCGCCGCCCTGGGCAGATCGCGAGGGTCGGCCCCCAGGCCAGTCCGATGACCGGTCCGATGATCGTAGGGCCGGCTGTAGGCCACCTCGTCGAGATGCTCGAAGATCGGATCCTCGTCGTCGATGTCCAGCACCACCGTTCCCGGGCGCTGGAGCCGGGTAGGGAAATCGACGCCGTCGACCTCCGATCCCCGCTCGTCGAGGTCGTCGAACTCCGCGGCCCGCATGCGCGCCATGCGCTGCTGCCGTCGGCGCCGCACCTGCTCCTCGATCCGGGTCTGGCGGCGCAGGTAGGCGAGATAGAGCATGGTGATGGCAGCAGCAGTACCGCACGCCCACCACAGTCCCGGGCTGACGGTGAACGCCAGTCCCGCGGTGAGCACCATGAGGACCGACATCGCGGTCAGCACGCGCTTGCGGAAGCGGTATTTGCGGGCGCTGACCGCGGCCGCCGTCGACGACTCCATCCGCCGCTGCCGGCTGGAGCGCGGGGCGATCGGGGTCACCGGCTCCTCATCGGCCTCGAGTTCGGCCTCCAGGCCCGACGTGTCGTCGACGTACTCGTAATCGCCCGGGCCGGGATCGGTGCTGTCGGTTTCGGCGAGTGGGACCTCGTGCTCGCCCACGACGGACTCCGAGATCGAATCAGCCGCGGGCGACACCGACTCGTCGTCGGCCGCATCGGGGCCGCCGTCGAACAGGGTTGCCTGAACACCCGTGCCGACCGGCAACGCCCCGGAGTTCTCGTCGACCACGTCGACGTCGAGGTAGTCCGGCTCGACCCGAACCTGTTCAGTCACGGCGGCCACCACAACCACGGACCGCGTGCCGCGGAGCCTGGCCTCGCGCACCGCGTCGTCATAGTCGGCAACCTCGTCCTGCAGTGCCTGGTCGGCGAACTCGGCGGCGAGTTCGTCATCGGGCTGCCACTCCGGGTCGTGCCGGTGGCCGGTCGCCGGACCGCGCCGCTTGATCAGCCGTGATCTGGCGCCGCCGTTGAGCACACGGGTGGCCAGTGCGACGTCGCTCGTTCGCCGGACGGTGTCGCGCTTGTTGATGAGCATCGGCACCAGGACGAAGAGCCACAGCACCACGAGTGAGATCCAGAGCAATGACTGGGGGATGCTTGGCATGGGACCTGCTCCTGTCCCGACCAGGCTAGGTCCGTGACGTCCGCTTTCACCGGCGGCGCGCCGAGCCAATTACACACGTGTAATTCGTGGATGACAAGCACCACCAGTCACAAATGTCTCATTCGTAACAGTCGACGATTCTCAGTGCCACGCGGCGAGGCCCCGCCGGACCAGCCCGGCGGCGACCGACCCATCGATTTCCTCGGCGGTCATCGCCACCAGCAGATGGTCGCGCCACGCCCCGTCGACGTTGAGATAGCGCTTCAGCAGGCCCTCCTCCCGAAAGCCGGCCTTCGCCAGCACCCGGCGACTCGGGGCGTTCTCCGGTCGGACGGTCGCTTCCACCCGATGCAGGCCCACCGGCCCGAAACAGTGGTCCAGACCCAGCGCCACCGCGCCCGTCGCCACCCCACCGCCGGTCACCTCGCTGGACACCCAATACCCGATCCATGCCGACCGCAACGATCCATGGGTGACGTTGCCGATCGTCAACTGACCGCGGAACCGTCCGTCGACATCGATGACATACGGCAGCATCCGCCCCCTGCGGGCTTCCGAACGAAGGCCCGAGTGCATCACCGGCCACGCCGAAAGACCATGGCGCGCTGTCCAATCCAGTTCCGCCGACGGTTCCCAGGGCTCGAGGTTGGCACGTTCGGCCAGTCGGGCCCGGCTCCAGTGGGCACCGTCGCGCAGTCGCACCGGCCGCAACCGGATCACACCGGCCGGCACCAGCAACGGTCCAGGCGAATCAGGCCACCCGGGGTGGGCAGATCCACTGCCCCACAGGTTCACCGGGTCTCAGCCGCGCTGCGCCAGGAACGCGACGTCCACGGGTTCGCCGGCCGGGACCTCCGTGACCGCACTGGGCACCACCACCAGGCAGTTCGCCTCGGCCAGCGAGGCGAGAAGATGTGAGGAGCCGCCGGGCGTGTCGCCGATCACCTCGACGAGGTAATCCCCGGACTCGTGGTCGCGCAGCAGCTGTCCGCGCAGGAATCCGGTGCGCTCGGCCACCGAGACGATCGGGGTGATGGTGCGGGCCCGGACCATCCGGCGCATCGGCTGACGCTTACCCAGGGAGAGCCGGATGAGGGGGCGCACCATCACCTCGAACACCACCAGGGCGCTCACCGGATTGGCCGGCAGCAGGAAAGTCGGAACACCCTCCGGTCCGAGTTGCCCGAAGCCCTGCACCGAGCCCGGATGCATCGCGATCCGAGTCACCTCCGTGCCGCCCAGTTGGGACAGCACCGTACGCAGACTCTCGGCAGCCGCACCGCCGACCGCACCCGAGATCATCACGACCTCGCTGCGGTTGAGATTGCTCTCGATCAGCTCGCGCAACTCCTTGGCATCGGTGTTGACGATGCCTACCCGGGTCACCTCCGCCCCGGCATCGCGGGCCGCAGCGGCCAGTGCGTAGGAGTTGACGTCGTAGACCTGGCCGTTGCCCGGTGTGCGTGCGATGTCGACCAGTTCGGCGCCTACGCTCATCACCGAGACCCGTGGTCTCGGGTGCACCAGCACCCGCTCGCGACCGACCGCCGCGAGCAGTCCGACCTGGGCGGGGCCGATGATCGCACCGGCCCGCACCGCCACATCGCCGGGCTGGACGTCATCCCCGGTCCGGCGAACGTAGGCACCCGATCTGACCCCGCGCAAAATCTTGACCCGGGCGGACCCGCCGTCGGTCCAGCGCAGCGGCAACACCGCATCGGCCAGCGTAGGCATCGGGGCCCCGGTCTGGATCCGGGCGGCCTGTTTGGGCTGCAGCCGGCTCGGCGTGCG
>SYAB01000031.1 GCA_005787665.1 Actinomycetota bacterium | reverse complement strand
CCACCGGTCGGCGCTCGCCGGCGACGGTGTGACGGTGGCCGTGCTCGCCGGCGGACTCGACATCCTCTACCCGGCCGGCCACTCGGCGTTGCTGCACCGCATCGGCTCCAGCGGTCTGCTGGTCAGCGAGTACCCGCCCGGTGTGCGTCCGGCCCGATTCCGCTTCCTCACCCGTAATCGTCTGGTGGCAGCGCTGTCGATGGCCACCGTCGTGGTGGAGGCCGGTATCCGCAGCGGTGCGGCCAGCACCGCGGCGTGGGCGCGGGCGTTGGGCCGGGTGGTCTGCGCGGTACCGGGGCCAGTGACCTCGGGGGCCTCAGCGGGCTGTCACGCGCTGCTGCGTTCGGGTGCGGAATTGGTCACGCGTGCCGATGATGTGCGCGAGATGGTCGGCAGGGCAGGTGAATTCGCCGATGATCTGCCGCGGCCAGCCGGTCTGCTGGACGAACTGAGCGAGGTCGATCGCCTGGTCTACGAGGCACTGCCGGGCCGCGGCGCGCTGACCCCCGACGAGATCGCCGTCGCGGCCGGCGTGCCCGCGGCTGACGTGCTCGGGCCGCTGGCCGTTCTGGAAATCGCGGGCTTCGCCGAGCGCCGGGAGGGGAGGTGGTGCATCGCGCGCCGGCGCTGAGTCAGTCCGCCCCCGACGGTGCGAGTTCACCGGGTGCGTCGTCGCCGCCGGCCGCCTCGGGCGTGGCCGGTTGCAGCCGACTCGGCACCGACCGCATCCGCTCGGAGTAAGACGGTCGTGATCGGACCTTCAGAGGCCACCAGAACCATGGGCCGAGGATGGCTGCGATCGACGGCGTCATCAACGAGCGCACGATCAGGGTGTCCAGCAGCAGGCCGATGCCGATGGTCATGCCGCCCTGGCCGACGTTGAGCAGATCGCCGGAGATCATCGCGCCCATGGTGAAGGCGAAGACCAGACCGGCTGCGGTGACCACCGTCCCCGTCGAGCCCATCGAGCGGATGATCCCGGTATTGATGCCGGCGCCGATCTCCTCCTTGAACCGCGACACCAGCAGCAGGTTGTAGTCCGAGCCCACGGCCATCAGGATGATCACCGCGAACGCCAGCACGATCCAGTTCAGCTCGATCCCGACGATCCGCTCGAAGATGAACACCGAGAGGCCGAACGCGGCGCCGAGGGAAATCACCACGGTGCCGACGATGACGATCGAGGCGATCAGCGCGCGGGTGATGATCAGCATCACGATGAAGATCAGCGTCAGCGCGGCGAAGGCGGCGATCATGGTGTCGTACTTGGCGCCGGACTGGATATCGCGGTAGGTGGCCGCGGTTCCGGTCAGATACACGTCCGCACCCGCCAGCGCGGTGCCCTTGATCGCCTCATGCGCTGCCGTCAGCTGGTCGTCGACCACCGAGATGCCCTCCTCGGAGGCGGGATTCACATCGTGGGTGATGATCAGCCGGGCCGCTTTGCCGTCCGGGGAGAGGAACAGCTTGAGGCCCTTCTGGAAGTCGGCGTTCTGGAACACCTCCGGCGGCAGATAGAAGTAGTCATCGCTCTTGGAGGCGTCGAAAGCCTCGCCCATCGCGGTGGCGGTGTCGGTCATCTGCTGCATCTGCGTGATCAGGCCGTCGAAGGTGCTGTGGATGGTCTGCAGCGTCTGCTGCATCATCGTCGCCGTGCCGATGAGCGGCGGGAACTGTGCCACCATCTGCGGGAAGATCGCGTTCATCTCGCCCATCCCGCCGACCATGTCGTCCATCCCGCCGACCATCTCGTCCATCCCGGCGATCATCGCGGTCATATCCGTCTGCAGCATCGCCATGGAGTCGCTGAATTGCGAGATCCCGTCGGTGGCGTCGAAGGCCGCCCGGATGCCCTCGCACACCGTGATGTTGAGGCAGTGCGGTTCCCAGTAGAAATAGTTGCGGATCGGGCGCACCGCGTCGTCGAAGTCGGCGACCCGGTCGCGCATCTCGTCGAGGGTGGCCTTCATCGCGTCCATATCCGCGACACTGCGCTGTCCCGCGCCGACCATCCCGTTGGCGGACTCGACCATGCCGTTGGCCGAGGCGACGGTGCTGTCCATCGAGCCGGACATCTGCGTCATCAGGTTCTGCATCTGCGTCATCGAGGCGATCATCGCGCCCAGATCATCGGACATCCCGCTGATGTCGCCGACGCGTTCTTTGAGGAACTGCAGGTTCTGGGTGATCGGCACGGTGGACATGCTGATCTGGTAGGGGATCGAACTGTGCGCGATCGGCGAGCCCAGCGGCCGGGTGATGCTCTGCACCATGGCGATGCCCTCGATGCGGAACAGCGACTTGGCGATCCGGTCCAGCACGATCATGTCGGTGGGGTTGCGCATGTCGTGGTCGGTTTCGACGGTCATGATGTCCGGATTGAGCCGGGCGGTGCTGAAGTGCTTCTCGGCGGCGGTATAGCCGACGTTGGCCGGCACATCCGCCGGGATGTAGTACCGGTCGTCATAGCTGGTCTTGTAGCCGATCATGGCCAGGATGCCGAGCAGCACGATGCTGGTCGCCGCTGCGAGGATCGGTTTGGGCCAGCGCACCGTCGCGGTGCCGATCTTGCGCCAGCCGCGCGTCTTCATCATGCGCTTGGGATCGAGCAGCCCGCGCCGGCTGGCCACGACCAGCACGGCGGGGGCGACGGTCAGTGCGGCCGCGACGACGATGACCAGGGCGATCGCCGAGGGGTAGGCCAGCGAGTTGAAATAGGACAGCCGGGTCAACCGCAGCGTCCGCATCGCTCCGGCGATGGTCAGTCCGGACCCGAGGATGACGTGGCCGACGCCGTGAAACGCGGTGTAGTAGGCCGTCTCCGGATCCTCGCCGTTCTGCCGCGCCTCGTGATAGCGGCCCAGCAGGAAGATCGCGTAATCGGTGCCCGCCGCGATCGCCAGCGCCGTCATCAGCGGAACCGAGAAGGTGGAGAAGTCCATCAGGCCGAGGTGGCCGATGACCGCGACCACGCCACGGGAGGCGCCCATCTCGATGCCGACGATGGCCAGGATGATCAGCACCGTGCTGACCGACCGGTACACCAGGGCCAGCATGATCGTGATGACGATCATCGTCACGACGGTCATCTTGATCATGCCGCTGTCGCTGGCCTCCAGCGAGTCCGTGGTCAGCGGGGCCGGGCCGGTGACGTAAGCCTGCAGACCGGGCGGGGGCGGGGTGTCGTGGATGATCTCGCGGACCGCCTCCACGGAATGGTTGCCCTCGGTGCTGCCCTGATCGCCGGCCAGGTTCAACTGGACATAGGCGGCTTTTCCGTCGCTGCTCTGAACGCCGGCGGCGGTGATCATGTCGCCCCAGAAGTCGTGGACGTGCTCCACGTGCTTCGTGTCGGCCTCGAACTTGCCGACCAGGGTCTTGTAGTACGCACGAGCGGACTCGCCCAGCGGTTCCTCACCGACGAGCACCACCATGGCGATGCTGTCGGAGGTGGACTCCTGGAATTTCTGACCCATCCGCTTGGCGGCGATCACCGCCGGCGCGTCCTGGGGGGACATCGACACGGCGTTGGCCATGCCGACTTTCTCGACCTGGGGGACAAGAAGATTCGTTGCCGCTGTGAACGCCACCCAGATCAGGATGATCGGTACCGCCAGTGCCCGGATGGTGCGGGGAATGCCGGTGCGCGCGTCCTTACCGTGCGCGCTCATGCGGCTTTGTCCAGACAGAACGCCTGGGCGTCGCGGCCCTCGGCGAAGTCCTCGACCTTCAGGGTGTCGTCGACCAGGAT
>SYAB01000267.1 GCA_005787665.1 Actinomycetota bacterium | reverse complement strand
GGTGACCATCAGGAAGGCGACCAACCCGAACAGGATCTTGTTGACTTTCATTTACGCGTCCTCCCCCGGGGAGACCGTCATCCCGCGCACCACGGGTCCCATCAGCAACTGGGTGGCCGCCGTCGCGGGCTGACCGGTGATATAGGTCAACTGGTCGCGTTCGTAGGCGCTGCCGACCGGGCCGACCGTGCCGCCGAAGGTGGCGGAGCCGACCGTGCCGCCGTAGGACGCCGGAGCGGCCTCTGCCGCACCAACCGGCCCGGGGTCGCCCATATGCGGTCCGGGATCGCCGGGCAGGTACCCGGGCGGCCACGGTGCGACCGGCGCGATCGGCGACTGATTGGGTCCGACCGGTGCGGGCGTGCCCAGTGCCGGGTTCGCTGTTCCGGGGACCGGCGGTGCCGGGGTCATCGGCGGGCCGTTGGTGCCCAGGATCCCGGTGCCCACGCCCTCGGAGAGCGGCGGGTTCGGATCGACCAGGTTCGGTCCGTTGGGAAGGATGTAGGGCGGGCCGACGGCGACCAGGTTCCCGCTGGGACCGACGACGGTTCCCGGAGGGGGCATCAGATCCTTGGGTGGCTGATAGTTCTGCGGCATCAGAACCTCCGGGAGATCCGGACGCACGGCGATCAGCGGCGCGGTGAAGCAACTGGGGCCCTTCAACTCCCCGTAGGCCGGGCAGTCGGCACGGGTGTAGGAGTAGGTCGGTGCCAGCGCCAGGTTCCCGCGCAGGTTGAAACTGTCCAGCCCGCTGAGCCAGCCCTCGTGGAACTTCTCCGAGAACGCCTTGAGCTTCTGGAAGCCGGGCTGCCAGTTGTTCGAGGTCTGTGCCAGCACACCGAGTACCGGCGTCAGTTGCCTGCCGATGGTGATCATTCGGTCGGTCTGGTTGGCGAATGCCGTGTGAGTCATGCCCAGGGTGGTGGTGCCGCCGCTGAGCATGTTGTCCAGTTGCGCACGCTGCTCGACGAGGACCTGCATGGGGACAACCGCCTGATGCAGCGCGTCGAGCAGGTCGGGCGCGGTCTGCTGCAGACCCTCGGCGGCGGTGACCAGCGCGCTGAGCATGGACGGGCTTGATGAGTCGGGGGCCACCGTCGCAGTGAGCTGATCGACCAGATCCTGGAGCTGGGCGCCGGTCTGCAACAGCTGGGTGCGACGGTCATGGGTGGCCGCGTTGACCGCGGCCAGGATCCCGAGTGTGGTGTCGTTGCGGTCCCGTCCGGTGGCGAAGAGGATGTCCCGCAGCTTGCTGATGGTGGTCTGGAACAGAACCGTCGGCAGGTTCTGGTCTTCCTGGATATGGTCGCCGGACTGGATCGGGGGCGCCTCGCCGTTGTCGACGAGTTCCACGCTCGACACGGCGAAGACGTTGCTGGGCACCACCCGCGCGGTGACGGTCTTGGGGATGCTCTTGGCGTACTCGCCCTGCAGGTCGATGTCGACGAAATTCGGCTTGCCGAAGGCGGCCGGGGTCACCGTGGTGGTCGTCCCGACCAGCAGCCCGTGGTAGCGGACGTCGGAGCGGGCCGGCAGACCGTCGCCGACGTTGTCCAGGTCGGCGGTGACTCGGGTGTAGTTCTCCAGCTTTCCGGTGGACTTGGCCACCAGCAGTGCCGCGATGAGCGCCGAGGCGATGATCATCCCGATGCCGGCCACGACCAGCCGCCTGTTGCTCGGCCCCCGGCCGCTGATATCGAAGACTTTCGCCATCAGCCGCCGAACCTCGCGCCGGAGTCGAGGCTGAACATCGCCATGGTGAGCAGCATGTTGACGATGACGACGACGGTGATGGAGGCGCGCATCGCGTGGCCGGCCGCCACCCCCACACCCTCGGGTCCGCCGCTGGCGTAGTAGCCGTAATAACACTGCAAGACGGCGGCGATGGCCACGAAGACCACCACCTTGATCACCGAGTAGACGATCTCCTGACCGCTGAGCATCAGGCCGAAGTAGTGCATGTAGCCGCCCATCGAACCACCGCTGATCAGCGACACGATGATCTGTGTACTCAGGTAGCTGACACCCAGACAGACGATGTAGAGCGGGATGATGGCGATGATCGACGCCATCAGGCGGGTGGTCACCATGTAGGGGATCGGCCGGATCGCCATGACCTCGACGGCGTCGATCTCCTCGGAGATCCGCATGGCGCCGAGTTGGGCGGTGAAGCGGCAGCCGCTCTGGGTGGCGAAGGCCAGCGCACAGGCGATCGGCGCGAGTTCCCGGGTGTTCACCAGTGAGGAGATGATGCCCACGGCCGGACCGAGGCCCAGTAGCTGTAGGAAGTTATAACCCTCGATGCCCACCATGACGCCGACGACCACACCAAGGACCAGTGCCACACCGGCCGTCCCGCCACCGACGACCAGCGATCCGTTGCCCCAGGCGACGTCGGAGAGCAGCCGGGTGAACTCGTTGCGGTAGCTCCTCAGGACCAGCGGGATGCCGGCCACGGCGCGACCGGCGAAGTCCAGGACATGCCCGAGTTGCATGATCGGGCCGGTGAGCTTGGAGCCCAGCCGCTGCAGCGGCTGCAGGATCGGCGGTGTCGCTTTGGCAACCGTCATCTCGCTAGAGCCCCGTCTTCGGGAAGAGGATCAGGTACATCTGACTGATCGCGACATTGGAGATCATCAGCAGCAGGATGGACTCCACGACCGAGGAGTTCACCGAGTTGGCCACGCCCATCGACCCGCCCCGGGTGTTCAAACCTTTCTGACAGGCCACGATTCCGACGATCGCGCCGTAGACCACCGCTTTGACCATCGCGAGCTTCATATCGTCGGTGGTGGTGAACGAGGCGAATGTCGCGACGAAGCTGCCTGGCGCGCCGTTCTGGAAGTAGACGTTGAACAGATAGCTGGCCAGGAAGCCGGTGAACGTCACCAGACCGGTCAGTGCCAGGGAGATCAGGATGGCGGCGACGAACCGGGGCACGACGAGGCGCTGGACGACTGAGATGCCGAGAACCTCGAGGGCGTCGATCTCATCGCGGATCTTGCGGGAGCCCAAGTCCGCGGTGATCGCCGAGCCGACCGCCGAAGCCATGATGATGGCCGCCACCAACGAGGCGGCCTGCCGGATCACCGCCAGGCCACTGGCCGCGCCGGCCATCGAGGTGGCACCGACCTGCCCGGCCAGCAGCGCGAATTGCACCGAGAGCGTCACGCCGATCGGCAGCGCCACCATGATCGTGGGCACCACCGAGGTTCCCGCCATGAACGCGGCCTGGCGGATGAATTCTTTCCACTGGAACTTGCCCGTCACCAGGTCGATGAACAGCGTCTGGACGGTGCGCACCGCAAGGATGGCCTGATCACCGGCAGTGGCGATCGCCGCCGAGGGATGGCGCTTGACGTACCCGGCGACCCAGTCGTCGATCTCCCTGACGCCGTCGTGCTTGCGGCGACCGGCTTCCGATGTCGTCACGAGATGACCGGCCCGGACGTACCGCAGATGGGGGACAGCCCGCCAGGCCACCAACCGATCAGGTGTTTCACGCGGTCAGAGCCCCCTTTCCTACTGTCATCCGAGGCACATGAACAGGAGGTGACAGTAAGTGGGCGGGGTACCGGCTGTAAGCGATTCGGCGATATTGCCCGGGCCGAATTTCGGCACGCCCGAACAACTCTGTCGCACCGCCCCCGGGGCGAGGTGTGGTCGCCACGGCCGTGCAGCCGGCGAGGGTCGCGACCGACGGCAGGCCGCCGGCAACCTACCGACTCGGCGGCGGACTGTCGGCCTGATCAGCGCTCGTTGGCGATCCAGCTTCCGTGGAATCCGTAGGGCACCCGGCGGGGCAACTGGATCCGGGCCACCGGTTCGCCGCCGAAGTCGGCGGCATCCAGGATGACCAGATCGCTGCCGTTGCGCTCCGCGTCGTAGACGAAGGCGAGGTACCAGCCGTTACTCTCCCCGGCCGGCCCGTCGGGCGAGGGAACGAACACCGCCTCCCCGGGTCCCCCGGCGCCAGACTCGCCGAAGCGGTGCTCCACGGCGGCGCCCGTGTTGAGGTCGTAGCGCATCAGGGATGCGTCGGCCACCATGACGACATGTTGGGCGGGCAGACCGGCCAACCGGTCGTCGATACGGGGGAACTCCACCGCCCGGTCGTCGAGTTGGCGCTCGGCCACACTGCCGGTCTCGAGGTTCAACGTCCACTCCCACAGCACCCCACTGGCACCGAACCCGCCGTCATGACGCCACAGTTCGGGGTAGCGGACTGCCTGCAGCACAATCGCATTGCCGCGCTCGAAGGTGTTGGCGACGTGGAACACATAGCAGGGGTCGATCGTGAACCAACGGATCTGGCCGAACGGATCGTCGCGGCGCAACACGCCGAAACGCGCCCCGTAGTTGTCGTCCCAGCGGTAGGGCATATCGCCCTTGCCGTTGAGGGCGATGTCGAGATCGAAGACGATGGGCAGGTCCATGAAAACCACATGCTCGGCGGACATGGCGAAGTCGTGCATCATCGTCAGGGCCGGCACCTCGACGGGGCGATTGACGGTCAGCGTGCCGTCGGCGTCGGCGCGATGATAGGTGACATGCGGCTGGAAGAGGTTGCCGTATCCGAAGAAGTGCAGCTCCCCGGTCGTCGGGCAGATCTTCGGGTGTGCGGTCATCGCGTCGTTGAGTTTCCCGTCGAAGTCGTAACAGCCGACGGTTTCCAGATCGTTGGTGATCTGGTAAGGCAGCGAGGATTCGACGAGAGCCAGGGTGCGCCCGGCGTGGTTCACGACGTGCGTGTTGGCCACCGAGGCACGCAGGTTACGGGTTCCGTCCGCGTTGTACAGCGGGAACGGGTTGTCGAAGCTGTCGGTGCGCACCCAGCGATTCCGGTACCACGCGGCCGCGCCACCTTCGATGCGCACCCCGTGGATCATCCCGTCGCCCACGAACCAGTGCCCGGTGGGCGTGCGGGGGTTGGAGCCGTTGCGCAGGTACCAGCCGTCGAGCCCTTCCGGGATGCTTCCCTGCACGGGCAGGTCGTACTCGGTCAGTTCGTCGGGAACCGGCGCGTAGTTGCCCCGCAGATGAAAGGGGCGGTCGTCGCTCTGATCCACCGTGATGGGCAGGTTTGCGGTGTCGGTCATCCCACTACTGTTCCATCACCGGCGCATTCCGCGCCAGAAGCGTGTTCCATCACCGGCGCATTCCGCGCCAGAAGCGCCGCTAGACCTCCACCCAGTCGAGGGTCCGGGCCACGGCCTTGCGCCAACCGGCGTAACCCGTGGCGCGCTGCTCGTCATTCCACTGCGGCGACCAGCGGCGGTCCTCCTGCCAGTTTGCCCGTAGATCCTCCGGATCCGACCAGTACCCGACGGCCAGTCCGGCGGCGTAGGCCGCACCGAGGGCGGTGGTTTCGGGCACCTTCGGGCGCACCACGTCCACGCCGAGCACATCGGCCTGGATCTGCATGCAGAGTTCGTTGAGGGTCACCCCGCCGTCGACCTTGAGCACCGCCAGCGTCACCCCCGAGTCCGCGGCCATCGCATCGACGACATCGCGGCTCTGATAGCAGATCGCCTCCAGCGTGGCCCGGGCGATGTGGGCGTTGGAGTTGAACCGTGACAGTCCGACGATCGCCCCCCGCGCGTCGGAGCGCCAGTAGGGCGCGAACAGCCCGGAGAAGGCCGGCACGAAGTAGATGCCGCCGTTGTCCTGGACCCGTCGGGCCAGCGTCTCGCTGTCGGATGCGCCGCTGATGATGCCCAGCTGGTCGCGCAGCCACTGCACGGCCGAGCCCGTCACCGCGATCGAACCCTCAAGGGCGTAAACGGGTTTGGCGTCCCCGAACTGATAGCACACCGTGGTCAGCAAGCCGTTCTTGCTGCGGACGATGTTCTCTCCGGTGTTGAGCAGTAGGAAATTGCCGGTGCCGTAGGTGTTCTTGGCCTCACCGGGCTTGAGGCAGACCTGGCCGACCATCGCGGCCTGCTGGTCGCCGAGACTGGCGGTCACCGGGACGGCTCCGAGCATCGGTCCGTCGGCCAGCGTCATCCCGTACGGATCCGGCGAGGAGGAGGGCCGGATGGTGGGCAGCATCGCACGCGGGATCCGGAAGAACCCCAGCAGTTCGTCATCCCAGTCCAGGGTCTCCAGGTTCATCAGCATGGTG
>SYAB01000266.1 GCA_005787665.1 Actinomycetota bacterium | reverse complement strand
CGATGAAATTGAGCGAAGTACTGGATTAGATTTCTTTCCGCAATTAGCTGATGAGATCCACCCATCAGCAGCTGTCCGCCGAGGAGCAGCTGAGCACCGGGGTCACTCCCGGACTGGTGCGGCTGGCGGTGGGCTTGGAGGGTATCGGGGACATCCTGGCCGATCTCGAGCGCGGCTTCGCCGCCGCCCGAGCCGTGACACCGCACGCCGTGGCGGCCCGTTGACGGAGCCTGACATGACACTCGCGGACGAACGCATCCACATCCCGGCGGCCCTGCCCGCCGAGGGTGAGATCGGCATCGTCGACATCGGCCCGCTGGCGCTGGAAAACGGCGCGGTCATCGACGACGTCTCGATCGCGGTGCAGCGCTGGGGGGAACTCTCGCCACGGCGCGACAACGTCGTCGTCGTTCTGCACGCTCTCACCGGGGACTCGAACGTCCCCGGCTGGTGGGACGGCGTCGCGGGACCCGGGGCTCCGATCGACACCAACCGGTGGTGCGCGGTGGCCACCAATGTCCTGGGCGGATGCCAGGGGTCCACCGGACCCGGTTCACCGGCTCGGGACGGCCGGCCCTGGGGGTCCCGGTTCCCGCTGATCACGGTGCGCGACCAGGTCAACGCCGACGTGGCCGCGCTGGCCGCCCTCGGCATCCCCGAGGTGGCCGCGGTGATCGGCGGCTCGATGGGCGGGGCACGCGCGCTGGAGTGGATGATCGGCTACCCCGAGCGGGTGCGGGCCGGACTGGTGCTGGCCGTGGGGGCCCGGGCCACCGCCGACCAGATCGGCACCCAGAGCAGCCAGATCGCCGCCATCACCTCCGACCCGAACTGGCAGGGCGGGGACTACTACGGCACCGGCCGGGCGCCGGAGACCGGGCTGCAGCTCGCCCGCCGGTTCGCCCATCTGACCTACCGCGGGGAGACCGAACTGGACACCCGGTTCGGCAACGACGGACAGGGCTCCGGAGACGACCGGGAGGACCCTCTGGCCGGCGGGCGATACGCGGTGCAGAGCTACCTGGAGTACCAGGGCGCCAAGTTGGTCCGCCGGTTCGACGCCGGCAGTTATGTGGCGTTGACCGAGACGCTGTCCAACCACGACGTCGGCCGCGGACGCGGCGGGGTCGCCGCCGCGCTGCGGTCCTGCCCGGTCCCGGTGGTGGTCGGCGGGATCACCTCCGACCGGCTCTACCCGATGCGCCTGCAGCAGGAACTGGCCGACCTGCTGCCCGGCTGCGGCGGGCTGAAGGTGGTGGAGTCGATCTACGGTCACGACGGCTTCCTGATCGAGACCGCCGCGGTGGGCCAGCTGATCCGGGAGACCCTGGGGTGAGCGACCCCCGTCGCGACCGCTCGTTGTCCTTCGGGTCACAGGCCGCCGCCTACGAGCGTGGCCGGCCCTCCTACCCGCCGGCGGCGATCGACTGGCTGCTGGCACCCAACGCCGACTGGAGTCCGCGCGACGTGCTCGACCTCGGTGCCGGCACCGGGAAGCTGACCTCGCGGCTGGTCGAACGCGGTCTGCACGTCTTCGCCGTGGACCCGATCGCCGAGATGCTCGACGTGCTGCGCGACACCCTGCCCGACACGCCGGCACTGCTGGGCACCGCCGAGCAGATTCCGCTGCCGGACTCCTGCGTGGACGCGGTCCTGGTAGCCCAGGCCTGGCACTGGTTCGACACCGATCGCGCGGGGGCGGAGATTTCGCGGGTGCTGCGTCCGGGCGGCCGGCTGGGCCTGCTGTGGAACGTGCGCGACGAACGGCTGGGCTGGGTCAAGGAATTCGGCCGGATCGTCGGCCTCGAGCATGACTGGGCCAACGCGACCGTCGTACTCCCGGAGCAGTTCACCGAGGTGGCGACCCACGAGGTGGAGTGGACCAACTACATCACCCCACAGGCCCTGATCGACTACGTCGCATCCCGCAGTTACTGCATCACCTCGCCGGCCGACGTACGCGCCCGGACCCTGCAGGATGTCCGCGCCCTGCTGACCAGCCATCCCGCGCTGGCCAATTCCGAGGGCATCGCGCTGCCCTACGTAACCCGGTGCGTGCGGGCGGTGCTGAGCCGTTAACTGGTGCCCAGCGGGTCGATCGTCCAGGCGACGTACAGCATCACCAGGCTGAACGTGGTCATGGTGGCGAAGTCCAGCGATTTGGTGCGGACCACCAGCAGACCGGCCCGGCTTTCCGGGAGCGTCAGCCGCAACGCGGCGGCCACACCGACGCCGGCGCCGATCAGGAACGTCCCGCGGCGCCAGAAGCCCGCCGCGACCAGCAGCAGGGCGACCGCGAAGATCGCCGCGACGGTCAGGATCGGCCACTGCTCCCGGACCACTTCGCGTGCGGTCATCCCACGGCTTCTGCTCGTTGCACGGCCTCTGCTCGTTCAACGACGTTGGTCAGCAAGAAGGCCCGGGTCAGCGGGCCCACTCCACCGGGGTTCGGCGACACCAGGCCGGCGACCTCCCACACGTCGGGTGCCACGTCACCGGTGAGCGCTCCCTCGACCCGGCTGACGCCGACGTCGACCACCGCCGCGCCCGGGCGCACCATGGCGGCGGTCAGCAGATGCGGCACCCCGACCGCGGCGACGACGATGTCAGCCTGCCGGGTCAGCGACGGGAGATCGCGAGTTCCGGTGTGGCACAACGTGACCGTTGCGTTCTCGGTGCGCCGCGTCAGCAACAGTCCGAGTGGGCGCCCGACCGTGACGCCCCGGCCGATGACCACCACGTGCGCGCCGTCGACCGGGACGTCGTAACGGCGCAGCAGCGCCACGATGCCGCGCGGGGTGCAGGGCAGCGGGGCGGGTTCGTTCAGGACCAGTCGCCCGAGGTTGGTGGGGTGCAGCCCGTCGGCGTCCTTGGCCGGGGCGATGCGCTCCAGGGCGGCGTTCTCGTCGAGATGACGCGGCAGCGGCAACTGGACGATGTAGCCGGTGCACTCCGGCATGGCGTTGAGCTCGTCGATGGTGTCGTTCAGTTGGGCCGCACTCGCGTCGGCGGGAAGATCCCGGCGGATCGAGGTGATCCCGACCTTGGCGCAGTCGGAGTGCTTGCCGCGGACGTAGGCGTGCGAACCGGGATCGTCGCCGACCAGGACGGTGCCCAGCCCCGGGGTACGCCCGGCGGCGGTCAACGCGGTGACCCGCCCGGTGAGATCGACGAAGATCTCGTCGCGGGTCAGCTTGCCGTCCATCTTCTGTGCGGGCACGGCTACATTCTGCATATGAACGCGGTTCCGGACGTACTCAGCCCGGCACGGCTCGGTCCGATCACGCTGCGCAACCGGACCGTCAAGGCGGCCACCTTCGAAGCGCGCACGCCGGGCGCGCTGGTCAGTGACGACCTGATCGCCTTCCACCGCACGATGGCCGCGGGCGGGGTGGGCATGACCACAGTCGCCTACTGCGCGGTCAGCCCGGGCGGGCGTACGGACGGCTCGTGTCTGTGGATGCGGCCCGAAGCGCTACCGGGACTGCGCCGGCTCACCGACGCGGTGCACGCCGAGGGCGCGGCGGTCAGCGCACAGATCGGCCACGCCGGACCGGTGGCCAACGCGCGATCCAACCGGGCCACCGCGCTGGCACCGGTGCGATTCTTCAACCCGCTGTCGATGCGCTTCGCCCGCCGGGCCACCGCCGGCGATATCGAGGAGGTGATCGCCGAGCACGCCACCGCGGCCCGCTACGCGATCGACGCGGGATTCGACGCGGTGGAGATTCACCTCGGCCACAACTACTTCGCGAGCAGCTTTCTCAGCCCGCTGATCAACCGGCGCACCGACTCCTTCGGCGGCACGCTGGAGAACCGCGCCAGGGTGGCCCGCGGGATCGTCGAGGCGGTGCGCCGCGAGGTCGAGCGCGACGGTGCCGCGACGATCGCGGTGACCGCCAAGCTGAACATGACCGACGGCGTGCGCGGCGGCATCGGCATTGAGGAGTCATTGCAGACCGCCCGTTGGCTGCAGGACGACGGCGGCCTGGATGCGCTGGAGTTGACCGCCGGCAGTTCACTGGTCAACCCGATGTACCTGTTCCGCGGCGATGTGCCGATCAAGGAGTTCGCCGGGGCCTTCTCGCCGCCGCTGCGCTGGGGAATCCGGATGACCGGCACCAGGTTCCTGCGCTCCTACCCCTACCGCGACACCTATCTGATGGCCGACGCACTGCAGTTCCGGCGGGAGCTGACCATGCCGCTGATCCTGCTGGGCGGGATCACCGACCGGGCCGCCATGGACATCGCGATGGCCGAGGGATTCGACTTCGTCGCGCTGGGCCGGGCGCTGCTCGCCGAGCCGGACCTGATCAACCGGATTCAGGCCGAGCCGGGGGTGCGGTCGATATGCGACCACTGCAACAAGTGCATGCCGACGATCTACACGCGGACCCGCTGTGTGGTGACCGGCGCTCCCGGCTGATCGGGTTAGAGTTGGCCGCGATGAGCGCGCCCGCACTGACCGTTCGCTACAACGGCGCCCCGCGTACGTTTTCCCCCGGTCACGACGTGGTGGTGGGCCGGGACCTGCGGGCCGACGTCCGTGTCCCGCACCCGCTGGTGTCCCGGGCCCACATCCTGCTGCGGTTCGACCGCGGACGCTGGACCGCGATCGACAACGGCTCGCTCAACGGGATGTACGTCCACGGCCGCCGCGTGCAGGAGGCCGACCTCACCGACGGGGCCGTGCTGACCCTGGGCAACCCGGACGGCCCGGCCTTGGAATTCGAGATGGGCCGCCATCAGGGGGCTGCCGGCCGGCCGCCGCAGACCGCGACGGTGGTGATCCCGCCGCCGGTCACACGACCACCCCAGCCGGCCTACCAACCCCCCACCCAGCCGCCGTCCTACCAGCCGCCGTCGTTCCCGCCGTATGCGCCCCCGACTCGGCCCACCGCCCCGGCGCCGCTGCCGTCATCGCCGGACGCCGCGCCCACCCAGATGGGGCCCTCGCCCAGCCGGGCGGGAGGATCCACCTCCACCCTGGCCACCTCGATGCTGAAGATCCTGCGGCCGGGGTCGTCCTCGGCGCCGCCGCCGCCGGGCTCGCAGACCATCGGCCGGGCCAACGACAACGACGTCGTCATCCCCGACGTGTTGGCCTCGCGCCATCACGCCACCCTGATCCCGACCCCGGGCGGGACGGAGATCGTCGACAACCGCAGTATCAACGGAACTTTCGTCAACGGCACCCGGGTGGACAAGGCGTTGCTGGACGAGGGTGACGTGGTCACCATCGGCAACGTCGACCTGGTCTTCACCGGCGGAGCCCTGGCGCGCCGGACCGAGACCGCCGCCGCGACCGGGACCGGCGGGCTCGACGTCCGCAGCCTGACGTGGACGATCGAGGGTGACAAGACGCTGCTGGAGAACATCTCCTTCACCGCGCGGCCCGGCACCCTCACGGCGGTGATCGGACCGTCCGGTGCGGGCAAGTCCACCCTCGCCCGTCAGATCGCCGGCTACACCCACCCGACGAACGGCACGGTCAGCTTCGAGGGCCACAACATCCATGCCGAGTACGCCTCGCTGCGCTCCCGCGTCGGCATGGTCCCGCAAGACGATGTGGTGCACGGCCAGCTGACGGTCAACCAGGCCCTGATGTACGCCGCCGAGTTGCGGCTCCCGCCGGACACCACCACCGAGGACCGCCAGCAGGTGGTGCAACAGGTGCTCGGCGAACTGGAGATGACCCAGCACGCCGACACCCGCGTCGACAAGCTCTCCGGGGGCCAGCGCAAGCGTGCCTCGGTGGCCCTGGAACTGCTGACCGGCCCCTCGCTGCTGATCCTCGACGATCCGACCTCGGGACTCGACCCGGCGCTGGACCGCCAGGTGATGACGATGCTGCGGCAACTCGCCGACGCCGGGCGGGTGGTGCTGGTGGTCACCCATTCGCTGACCTACCTGGACGTCTGCGATCAGGTACTGCTGCTGGCGCCCGGCGGCAAGACCGCCTTCTGCGGGCCGCCGAGTCAGATCGGCCCGGCGATGGGAACCACCAACTGGGCCGACATCTTCAGTGCGGTGGCCGGGGACCCGCAGGGAGCCAACGACCGCTATCTGGCGCGCAGCGGGCCCCCGCCCCCCGCGCCACCGGCGGAACAACCATCCGACCTCGGCGAGCCGGTGCACACCAGCCTGGTGCGACAGTTCTCCACGATCGTGCGCCGCCAGACCCGGCTGATCATCTCCGACCGCGGCTACTTCTTCTTCCTCGCGCTGTTGCCGTTCATCATGGGCGTGCTGTCGCTGGCGGTACCCGGCGACGTCGGGTTCGGCGTCCCCGACCCCATGGGCGGCTCACCCAACGAACCCGGACAGATTCTGGTGTTCCTCAACGTCGGCGCGGTGTTCATGGGGACCGCCCTGACCATCCGTGACCTGATCAGTGAACGGGCCATCTTCCGCCGCGAGCAGGCGGTCGGGTTGTCGACCACGGCGTACCTGCTGGCCAAAGTCAGCGTCTACACGTTGTTCGCGGTACTGCAGTCGGCGATCATGGTCTCGATCGTGGTGTGGGGCAAGGGCGGTCCCACCCGCGGCGCCGTGGCACTGGGTAACCCGTCTCTGGAGTTGTTCGTCACCATCGCCGCGACCTGTGTGGCCTCGGCGAACCTGGGTCTGTTGCTCTCGGCGGTGGCGAAGTCCAACGAGCAGATCATGCCGCTGCTGGTGGTGGCGATCATGAGCCAGCTGGTGTTCTCCGGCGGCATGGTCCCGGTCACCAACCGCCCTGTGCTCGATCAGCTTTCGTGGTTCACACCGGCCCGTTGGGGATTCGCCGCCTCGGCCTCCACGGTGGACCTGGTCAATCTGGTGCCGGGTCCGCTCACCCCGAAGGACCGATGGTGGAAGCACACCGCCTCGAGTTGGTGGTTCGACATGGCCATGCTCGGCGGCCTCTGCGCGCTGTATCTGGGGTTGGTGCGCTGGAAGATCCGGCTGAAGAGCGCATAGCGGCGGACACCACCGCGACCGTCGGAGGATTACTCAGCCGCGACGTCGAGTCCGTGCGCGGCGGCGAACATCAACGACTGAGCCATGTCGATGCGCGCGCCGCGCAGTGCCGCCGACGTCCATAGCGCCGGATCGGCGTGCGCCCCGCGCAGGTCGGCGCCCTCCAGTCGTAGACCCTGGGTGCGGGCACCGGTCAGATCGGCACCTCGCAGTACCGCGTTGCGGAGGTCGGCGCGCACCAGGGAGGTCTCCCGCAGCCGACACCCGGAGAGATCCACCCCGCGCAGGTCCGCGCCGGCCAGCACCGCCAGGGTGAAGTCCACCTCCTCGCACACCACCGGCCTGAGGCGACAGTCCTCGAAGGTCGACCCCATCAGACTGCAGTGTCGGAATACGCTGTGCCACAATGTGGTCCGGACGAAGCGGCAGTTCCGGAACGCCGACCCGAGATGGACGGAATCGGCGAGGTCGGCGCCGCTGAAGTCGCAGTCGGTGAAGACGACCCGCTGCGTCCGCAGCCCCGCCAGGTCCTCGTCGCGCAGGTCGCGGCCGGTGACGTCCCGGTCGAACCAGGACAGCTGTTCTGATGTCATCGTCGGCTACATTGTTGCCCATGGAGTCGAAGCGGCTTCACCGCTGGTGGTTGGCAGCCTGTCTGGTCGCCGTGTTGCTGGCCAATCTGGTCGGCGGTGTCAGCCTGACCGTGACGGCGGTGTTCGTGGTCATCTACCTGACCGGCGTCGCGCTGATCCGCGACGATGGCCAGGGTCAGCCGGTGGCCGTCGTCGACGAGGAAACAGTCACTGACCAGACCCCGACCGAGGCTTGCGAACCTGCCATCGCCGACGAACCCGGTGACGCGGCCCGGCACGACGACGATGCCGTGGGCCGGGAGCCGCGGTGTCCCAGCTGATCCCGTAAAGACGTGCAGCACAGCGTGATGCTCCGGACAAAGGGTGGAAGGATCTCCGGATGACGACGACACCGGTGAGCCGTCGGCCTGATCGCATCAAGTTCGCTGGCCATATTGCCGATGACGGTCTGTTCGGCCCCGACAGTGTTACCTGGCGCATCTCGGCCCTTCCCCAGATGGGGCTCGCTGCACACGCGGCGGCGACACTGCAGATGCTGCATCCGATGGTGATGCACATGATCGATCAAGCGTCTACCTTTCGAACGAACCCTGCCTCCCGCGCGGAACTCACCGCCCTTTACGGTCGCACACTCACCTACGGCGATACAGCGGCGGCAAACCGCGCGGCTGAGGTCCTCGCGAAGATCCATCACCGGGTGACCGCTACTGATCCGGTGTCGGGCAGGGTCTATCACGCTGATGAGCCCGACCTCTTGCTGTGGGTGCACAACACTCTGCAGTGGATGGTGCTTCGGGTAGCCGACTCATTCGGCCCCGCCCTCAGTGCTGCGGACAAGGTGACTTACCTGACAGAACAGCTGATCGCAGCGCGACTGACGGGATGCAGTGTCGATGACGTGCCCACCACCGAGAAGGATCTCTACGCCTACATCCAAGGAATGACTCCACTGCTCGCGGTGGGCAGCGACACCGTCTGGTTCAAAGAGATGGCTCTCCCCGCAGCGGTTACCTGGAAGCCAGGCACCTATCTGCCACACCTGCTCGGCATTGGTGTCGCCGGCCTGATGAGTGCCGAACAGCGTCAGATCTACGGGGTGGACAGGCCCGCGTGGCAGTTCGAGACCAATAGGCGGATCCTCAAAGGAATCTTCGAGGCAGAGGCGCGCAAGATTCCGGTACTGTCGCGTATTTCGTTGGAACGTCAGAAGGTCGACGAGAAGGCATTCGGATCTCCGCACTGATGTTCCGAGTATTGTTCTTCTCGCCGCGTATCGCGCCCAACACCGGCAACGCCATCCGGATGGCGGCCGCCACCGGGTGCGAATTGCATCTGGTCGAACCATTGGGTTTCGACCTGTCCGAGCCGAAACTGCGCCGCGCCGGGTTGGACTACCACGACCTGGCTTCGGTGACGGTGCACCGATGTCTGGACGACGCGTGGTCGACCTTCGACGGCGCGCGGGTCTTCGCCTTCACCGCGCACGCACAGCGCACCTTCGCCGAGATCGACTACCAACCGGGCGACGTGCTGATGTTCGGACCGGAGCCCACCGGACTGGATCCCGAGACCCTGGCCGACCCGCACATCACCGAGCGGGTGCGGATCCCGATGCTGCCGGGCCGGCGATCACTGAACCTGTCCAATGCCGCAGCTGTCGCCGCCTACGAGGCGTGGCGCCAGCACGGCTTCGGCAGTGGCGTGTGAGTCACCAACTGTCCCAATGCGTGAGCTGCTCGGCGGGCAGTCGTTTGGCGAGTTTGAAGTCGGTGCCCTTGGTATGGGCGATCGGGAACAGTCCGCCCTGGGTGTACCGCTCGTAGGGAATACCCAGCAGGTCGGCGGCCTGCTTCTCGCCATCGCCGATCAGGTGCAGGGTGGTCCATGCCGAGCCCAGACCGCGCTCGCGCAACGCCAGCATGTAGCTCCACACCGCCGGCAGCAGTGAACCCCAGTAGGACGCCTGCATACCGGCGTCGAACCCCTCCGGACGACCCTCCAGCAGCGGGATCATCAGGACCGGCGCCTTCTCGAAGTTCTCGTTGAGGTACTTGGCCGAGTTCATCACGGCGTCCATCTGGTTGTCGCGGATATCGCCCCGCACCGGCTTGGGCAGGTCCAGGTAGGGGGTGGCATTGGCGCGGTAAATGTCGGCGAGAGCCTTCTTCTTGGCGGGATCCTCGACGAACATCCACTGCCAGCCCTGCGCGTTGGAGCCGGTCGGCGCCTGAAGCGCGACGTCAAGACACTCCATGAGCACGTCCCGGGACACGGGCTTGTCGAAGTCGAGCCGCTTTCGTACCGATCGGGTGGTGGTCAGAACCTCGTCGGCGGTCAGATTCAGGCGCATGCAGAGCAGACTACGGCCGCTCAGCCGGCGGGGCGCAGCCCCTCATACGAGCGCCGCCCGAGTTCGGCATCGACGACATCGCCGAGCATGGAGGCAACCTCGGGGTAGCCGCGCTGACGCAGCACTGCCTCAAGGTAGGTGGCGAGTTGGACTTCCACCTCGGTCATCATGATGAGCTCCCGTTCGGTGCGCCGCGTAGTTGCTGAGCACGAAGGTAGACCCCAGAGCGGAACAAGTCGATCCGTTTCGGGTGCGCGTCGCACCTTCACGGCATTCCCTGAGCTGATTCTCAGTCGCCTCTCAGCGAAAGTCCCGGGACCGGGATCCGGCGGCCAGTTTGATCGGCCCGATCCGATCGGCCACCACCGTCACCGCCCCGGTGGCGTTCTGCACCTGGCCGCGGATCAGCAACGCCGAAGCCCCCTGCGCCACCCGCCGGTGACGCGCCCACAGCCCCGGTGTGCACAGCACGTTGACCATGCCGGTCTCGTCTTCGATGTTCATGAACGTCACCCCCCGCGCCGTCGCCGGCCGCTGCCGGTGGGTCACCGCGCCGGCGATCAGCACCCGGCTTCCGTCGGGAACCGAGAGCAGCCGGTCGGCCGGGGTGACCCCCAGTGCGTCGAGATCGGCGCGCAGGAACTGCGTCGGGTAGCTGTCCGGGGAGACACCGGTGGCCCAGACATCGGCGGCGGCGAGTTCGGCCTCGCTCATACCGGGTAGCGGAGGGGCATGCGCCGACGAACCCACCCCGGGCAGGCGGTCCGGACGCTCGAGAGCGGCCGCTCCCGCCGCCCACAGCGCCTCACGACGGGTGACGCCGAAGCAGCCCAGCGCTCCGGCGGTGGCCAGCGCCTCGGTCTGCGGGACCGAAAGCTGCACCCGGCCGGTCAGGTCCAGCAGCGACGTGTAGGACCCTGCGGACTGACGTTCGCCGACGATTCGCTGAGCAAGGTCCGCACCGATATGACGCACCGCGCCGAGTCCGAGCCGCACGTCGAGACCGGCATTCTCCAGCGTGGCGTGCGCCAGACTGGCGTTGACGCACGGGCCGTGTACCGCCACACCGTGTCGCCGGGCGTCGGCGACCAGTGACTGCGGCGAGTAGAAACCCATCGGCTGAGCACGCAGCAGCGCCGCGCAGAACGCCGCCGGGTGGTGCAGCTTGAACCACGAGGAGTAGAACACCAGCGAGGCAAAGGACAGCGAATGACTCTCCGGGAAGCCGAAGTTGGCGAAGGCTTCCAGCTTCTCGTAGATGCGGTCGGCCACCTCGCCGGTGATTCCGTGCCGCTGCGCCATCCCCGCGTAGAACCGCTCGCGGAGTCGTCGCATCTTGGCGGTGGACCGCTTGGAGCCCATGGCCCGGCGCAGTTGATCGGCCTCGGCCGCCGAAAAACCCGCGCAGTCGACTGCCATCTGCATCAGCTGCTCCTGGAAGAGTGGCACTCCCAACGTCTTTCGTAAAGCGGGCTCCATCGAGGGATGGTCGTAGACGACCGGCTCCAAGCCGTTGCGCCGCTTGATATAGGGATGCACCGATCCGCCCTGGATGGGCCCGGGGCGGATCAGCGCCACCTCGACGACCAGGTCGTAGAACACCCGGGGCTTGAGCCGTGGCAGGGTGGCCATCTGGGCCCGGGACTCGACCTGGAACACCCCGACCGAGTCGGCGCGCTGGAGCATCTCGTAGACGGCCGGCTCGGACAGGTCGAGACGGGCCAGGTCCACCTCGATACCCTTGTGCTCGGCGACGAGGTCGATGGCGTAGTGCAGCGCCGAGAGCATCCCCAGACCGAGCAGGTCGAATTTCACTAAACCGATTGCCGCACAGTCGTCTTTGTCCCACTGCAACACACTGCGCCCGGGCATCCGGGCCCATTCCACCGGACAGACGTCGGCGATCGGACGGTCGCAGATGACCATGCCGCCGGAGTGGATTCCCATATGCCGCGGCAGGTCGGCGATCTGCCCGGCCAGTTCCACCACCGACTCCGGGACGCCGTCCAGATCGGCGGCAACCGGACTCCAGCGGCTGACCTGTTTGCTCCAGGCGTCCTGTTGCCCCGGTGAGAAGCCCAGCGCACGAGCGGTGTCGCGGACCGCGCTGCGACCGCGGTAGGTGATCACGTTGGCGACCTGAGCGGCGTAGTCGCGGCCGTACCGCCGGTAGACATACTGGATGACCTGTTCGCGTAGATCGGACTCGATGTCGATGTCGATATCGGGCGGCCCGTCGCGAGCCGGCGAGAGGAACCGTTCGAAGAGCAGGCCGTTGGCGACGGGATCGACGGCGGTGACACCGAGGGCGTAGCAGACCGCCGAGTTCGCCGCCGAACCTCTTCCCTGACAGAGGATGTCGTTGCTCCGGCAGAACTGGGTGATGTCGTGCACCACCAGGAAGTAGCCCGGGAACTTCAGCTGGGCGATGACGGCGAGTTCCCGTTCGATCTGCGCGTAGGCACGGGCCGCACCGGACCTCGGGCCGTATCGGCGGGCGGCACCGGCCATCACCAGTTCGCGCAGCCAGCTGTCCTCGGTGTGCCCGTCGGGAACCGCGAACGGCGGCAATTGCGGCGCGATGAGCGCCAACTCGAAGGCGCACTGTTCACCCAGCAGCGCAGCCGCGGTGACGGCCTGTGGGCACCGCGCGAACAGCCGGGCCATCTCCGCGCCGGAACGTAGGTGCGCACCGCCTCGCGGAGCCAGCCACCCGGCCGCCTCGTCCAGGGATTGCCTGGCCCGGATCGCCGCCATCGCCGCCGCCAGCCGGCCCCGACCCGGCTCGGCGACATGCGCTCCCGTGGTGGCGATCACCCCCACCCCGTACCGGGGTGCCAGCGCGGCCAGTTCGGCATTGCGTTCGTCGTCCAGGGGGGTGCCGTGGTGGGTCAGCTCGATGCTGACCCGATCGGCGCCGAACCGGTCCACCAGATCGGCCAGCGCATCACCGGCCGCACCCGGACCGCCGGTCGACAATGCCTGGCGCACATGGCCTTTACGGCAACCGGTCAAGATCTGCCAGTGCCCGCCGGCAGCCTCGGTGAGGGTGTCGTAGTCGTAACGCAACCTGCCCTTCTCACCCCCGGCCAGGTGCGCGGCAGCCAGTTGCCGGGACAGCCGCCGGTAGCCCTCCGGACCGCGGGCCAGGACCAGCAGATGCGGCCCTGGCGGGTCGGGCGATTCGGTGCGGGCAGTGTCGGACAGCGAGAGTTCGGCTCCGAACACCGTCGGCATGCCGAGTTCGCGAGCGGCCTCGGCGAAGCGCACCACCCCGTACAGCCCGTCGTGGTCGGTGAGCGCGATCGCTCGCAGGCCCAGCCGGTGCGCCTCCTCGACGAGGTCCTCCGGGGTGCTGGCCCCGTCGAGGAAGCTGAACGCCGAATGAGCGTGCAACTCGGCATAGGGCACCGCCGAACCCCCGCCCGGCCGCTGCCCTTCCGGGGCCAGGTAGGCGGCACGCTTACGGGACCAGACGGGGCCGTCACTGCCGTCGGCCCCCGGCGGAATGAGCGGCGGCCGGCCGTTGAGCACCCGTTCCATCTCGGCCCAACTCGGCGGTCCGTCGCTCCATCCCACCCGCGCCAGTATATCGAACATGTGTTCTAACGACTAGTCGGGTCGACGATGCCGCCGAGGGACGAGGAGGAGGAGCGAGACGTCGACTTGAGGGACGGAACAGGACGAGGATGGAGCACACCAGCGGCCGACCTACGCCGGGTGGGCGGGCACGGAGGAAATCGCGCGGCACTACCGGGAAGGGCCCTAGGCTAAATCGGTGACCTCTGAAACCCACCCCGCCGAACCGCATGTCGGGGCCATCAACACCAAGCTCAATTGGCTGCGGGCCGGCGTCCTCGGCGCCAACGACGGCATCGTCTCCGTCGCCGGCATCGTCATCGGCGTGGCAGCCGCAACCACTGATCGCGGTCCCATCTTCGCCGCCGGCGCGGCCGGCCTGGCCGCCGGCGCGTTGTCGATGGCACTCGGTGAGTATGTGTCGGTGAGCACCCAGCGCGACACCGAGAAGGCACTGCTGGCCAAGGAACGCAGGGAACTCGCCGAGGAGCCCGACGCGGAGTTCGCCGAGCTCGTGGGCCTCTACCGGGCCAAGGGTCTCTCCGAACAGACCGCCACCACGGTGGCCCGGGAATTGACCGACCACGACGCGTTCGCCGCGCACGTCGACATCGAACTGGGCATCGACCCCGACGAACTGACCAACCCCTGGCATGCCGCGATCTCCTCGGCGATCTCTTTCACCATCGGGGCGATGCTGCCCATGCTGGCAATCCTGCTGCTGCCGCCGACGACCCGGATTCCGGTCACTTTCGCGGCGGTGCTGATCGCGCTGGGAATCACCGGCTGGGCAAGCGCCCGACTGGGCGGAGCCGATCCGGTTAAGGCGACGAAACGCGTGGTCATCGGCGGCGCCATTGCGATGGCGATCACATATTTCGTCGGCCTCGCCATGGGCGGCGTCGTCTAGCAGTCGGCGTACTCGGCGACGCCGTCGTCGAGCACCACCCGGGCGTTGGCGCCGTCGGGTTCGCCGGCCTCGGTGCGGTAGACGGCCCGGCCCGCATCGGTGCGCCAGATCGACGTCGTCAACGTCTCGCCCGGGAATACCGGCGCGGAGAACCGGGCCGCCATCGCGGTCAGTCTGGCCGAGTCCCCGCCGGCCAGTTCGGCGAGCAGAGCCCGACCGGCCACCCCGTAGGTGCACAACCCGTGCAGGATCGGCTTCGGGAAACCGGCGAGTTCACGGGCGAACCAGGGATCGCTGTGCAGCGGGTTGCGGTCCCCGGAGAGCCGGTAGAGCAGCGCCTGGTCCTCCCGGGTGGGCATGGCGATACGCGCGTCGGGCTCCCGGTCGGGGAACTCGGGTGCCGCCGCACGCTGCCCGGGCGCTCCGCCGAACCCACCGTCGCCGCGGATCACCAGGGTGGTGAGCGTCTCGGCCACCGCCGCCCCGGTGCGCGGGTCGGTGCCGCGGGCCCGCAGCATGATGATGGCGTTCTTGCCCTCGCCTTTGTCCTGGATGTCGGCGACCTCGGCGACCACCGACAGCGCGCCGGCGGCCGGCAATGGGGCGGCCAGTCGGATCTCCTGGGAGCCGTGCAACAACTTTCCCCCGTTGAACGAACCGACCAGCGGCGCGGCCGCGAATCCCATGCAGCAGATGACGGCAAAGGTCGGCAGCACCTGCTGCGGGAGATCGTGGCTGTTCTCGGTGGTGTAGGCCAGGTCAGCGGTGCCGGCTCCCACTCCCAGGGCATAGAGCAGGGTGTCGCGTTCGGTCCACTCGTAGAGCGTGGGTTCGGTGACCTTGCCGATCGCCGAGGGGTCGATTGCCATACCGCTCCTGTCGTCCGGGGAATCCGTCAATAGTGCACTCGCCCGAATTCTGCCCGCCGCGGCGTCCGAGAAGGCAGGCTGTGGGTATGCACGTTTTTCGTTCCCGCACAGTGTCCGCAGTGATGGCGGCGTCGTTGTCGATGGTGTTGCTCGCCGGGTGCGGCGGCCAGTCCGCTCCGGACGTCCGAAATGTGACGCTGACCCTGGTCCGGCATGCCGAGACGGAGGCCAACGCCAACGAGGTCGCCTCCACGGCGGTGCCCGGCCCACCGCTCACCGAGGTCGGCCGGGAGCAGGCCGCATCGCTGGCGAACCGACTCTCGGGCAACAAGTACGACGGTGTCTTCGCCTCGGAGATGGTGCGCACCCAGCAGACCGCGGAACCCATGGCCGAGGCGCTCGGCGAACAGGTGACGGTGCTGCCGGGTCTCAACGAGATCTCCGCGGGATGGTTCGAAGGAGTGCCGTTGTCGGACACCTCGGGCACATTCCTGCTGGGGCCGGAGGCCTGGCTCAAGGGTGACCGGCGGTTCGGTATTCCCGGCTCGGTGGACGGCGACCAGTTCAACGACGCGTTCACCGATGCGGTGCAGAAGGTCTACGACAGCGGGGACGACAAGCCGATCGTGTTCTCCAGTGGCCTGTCGATCATGATGTGGACGCTGCTCAACGCCCGTAACGGCAAGCCCAGCCTGTTGAACGACCACCCACTGCCCAACACCGGAGAGGTGGTACTGACCGGAAACCCGATCACCGGGTGGGAACTGAAGGAATGGGACGGCATCACCAACTTCGCGATCGAAGCGGATTGACCGCACATTTCGCGATGCCCCTGCGGGTCCGCTACGTCGAGTGCGACATGCAAGGCCGGGTCTTCAACGGGCACTATCTGACCTGGGCCGACATGGCTCACACCGAGGCTCTGCGCGGGCTGATCGGTGGCTATCAAGTGTTGCTCGAGCGCGGTATCGACTTCGTGGTGGCCGCCGCCGAACTGCAGTTCCGTGCGCCGGCCCGATTCGACGACGACCTGCTGGTCAACGTCGCGATCTCCGCGCCGGGCACCACCTCGCTGCGCAGTACGTTCGTGATTACCCGCGACGAGGAGCTGATCGCCGAGGCCGCGATGGTGCACGTCTGTGTCGATGCCGTCACCTTCGAGAAGCGGGCGTGGCCGGACTGGTTCCGCGATCAGCTCTCGGCTCACTCGTAGATCCCCTCCAGATACCACCGGCGCTGCCGGTAGCACAGCAGCAGCGCGGTGTCGGAGACCAGCACCTGGGCCCGGGCCGTGCGGCCGGTCGCGGATTCCGGGTCCCACCAGCGTTCGTCGACCGGCCACGGGCCGGCCCACCAGCTCAGCTCAGCCTGGTAGCCGGCCCCCTCCAGCCGGGCCGGCTCGGCGCTGAACATGCCGCGGGCGCTCACCCGGACCGGATCGCCCCGCACGTCGAGCAGTTCCAGCGGGCTGTCCAACAACACCGTCGGGGCGGGCTCGGGAAGCCGGCCCGGCCACGGCCGGTCCGGGGCGGCACGCGGTACCGGCTCATCCCCCAGCGAGGTCAGGGTGATCCGATCCGCGGGCCCGCGTCCGCCGCTGAGGACCGGAATCTGAACCGCCTCCGGGCCGAGCAGACCCTGCACCCGGACCAGTGCGCGGCGGGCCCGCAGCTGGTCGTCGGCGCCGAGACCGCCCCACAGCGGCAGTTGGAGCGCCGCCGCGGAGACCACTTCCACCGGTTGCAGTCGCAGCAGTGTCACCGCCCCGGTGGGCCGGTCGGTCTCCCGGCGCCGATTCAGCCAGCCGTCGAGTTGCCAGCGCACCCGGTCGGCGGTGGCGTCCTCGGTCAGCGGCTCGGCGCATCGCCACACCCGAGTCAGCTCACCGCCGCCGGCGGTGACGGCGTGGATGGCCAGTCGGGTGCATCCGACCCCGGCGCCCTGCAGACCGCGGTGCAGAGCGACGGCCAGGGTCCGCCCGGCGAAGGCGGCGGCATCGACCCGGTCGATCGGCGGGTCACAGTGCAGTACCGCCTCGAGATCGGGCGGCAGTTCGCGGCCGTACGGCCCGCGACCGGGCTCGCCGCGGGCGAAGCGGTGCGCGATCACCGCGTCGGCGCCGAATCGGGAGGCCACATCGCCGCGGGGCAGTGCGGCGAACTGCCCCACCGTGCGGATTCCCATGCGCCACAACAGGTCGGTGAGTTCGCCGCGGCCCGGGCCGGACAGGCTGGGCTCGGCTGACAGCTGCCGGATCGGCAATCCCGACAGGAACTCGGCGTCGGTACCGGGCGGCAGCACCAGGCCGGCCCGGGCGGCGAACACGGCGGTGGCCAGCTGATCGGCGATGCCCGCCTGGCATTCGGCGCCGGCGGCGGCGACCGCATCGACCAACCGCTCGGCGGCGGCCTGTTCGGAGCCGAAATAGCGTGCGGCGCCCCGGATCGGCAGCACCAGCAGACCTGGGCGCAGCACTTCGGCCCGCGGCACCACATCGTCCACCGCGGCGATGACACCCTCGAAGAACCGGGCGTCGCGGGCCGGATCGGCGGCGGTGACGTACACCTGTGGACAGCGCGCCTGAGCATCGCGCCGCCGCAGACCGCGCCGGACCCCCGCCGCCCGGGCGGCCGCCGAACAGGCGACGACCCGGTTGGCGAGCGTGACCGCGATCTGCGCGGTGGGGGCCAGTCCGGCCGCCGCCGCGGCGGCGACGGCCGGCCAGTCCATGCACCAGATCGCCAGCACCCGAGTGTTCACGGTCGGCCCCGGGCCCGGACGGACAGCCGCACCGCGGCGATGCGTCCGAACCCCGGCGGACCACTGATCTCATAACCGCGCACCCGGGCGTCCATCCGCATCGACGCGCCCTGCCACTGCCCTCCGGTGATCAGCAGGGTGCAGCCCCGCTGCCGGGCCCGGGCCATCACCGCACGGGACCGGGCGGGCGGCACACAGCGTCCGGCCAGGCCGAGCAGCACCAGGTCCATCCCGTCCATCAGCACCGCGGCCACCTCGACCGGATCGGTGCCCGGGTGCGGGATCACCGCCAGCCGCTGGAGGTCCGCACCCATCTCGGCGGCGGCCAGCAGCCCGAAGTCCGGCATCCCGACGATGGCCACATGACCACCGGCGGCGCTCACCGCGGCGACCATGCCCACCGGCAGCGACCGGGCTCCCGAGAGCACCGCCACCGTGCCCCTCGGCAACCCGGACGGAAGCGCCGCCGCCAGCGATTCGGGGACCGGCAGCAAAGATTCGGAGGGCGGCAGCGAATCCTCTGCGGGCCCGGCGGGGCGCCACCGGGCACCGACCTTCCCGGATACCGCCGCCATCTGGCGGCGCAGCTGTTCTAGCTGCTCAGCGCGGTCGGGGTGGCCATTCTCCAGAGCAATAGCCGTCGCCATCGGCTACCTCCACCTGCGATCGACTCCGGGCTATTTTCGAATGTATGTTCGATGCCATCGAGTAAACACCCACCCGCCGACACCCGTCAAGGGTCCGAAGCACTTGCTGTTATAGCTAAAATAGATTGAGCTCCATTAATAGCAGCCATTGCTAACTGCATAGCTTTGTTCTGTCTAAATTGTTGTCTTAGTAGCTTCT
>SYAB01000265.1 GCA_005787665.1 Actinomycetota bacterium | reverse complement strand
TGGCGACGGTGTCCCACTCGGCGTCGGTGGCTGCCTGCGCCCCGGCCGCGAGACCGATGCTGCTCCCGCCGATGACCGCACCGGTCACCGCGATCTTGGCGACGCCGATGGAAGAGGTGCTGGGTTTGCGATGCCGTCCGCCCATGGGTCGGTCCCTTCTCGGTCGCGCCTGCGAGGTCAGCTGTCCGGTTCGGGCGGGAGGCTGTCCGACCGCCGTGGCGGCTTCACCCCGGGGAGCCGGTGCTCCTAGTCCGAATCGGTGGACCGGTTGGGTCCCCCGCCTCCATCCGAAAGGTGTGTCGGTGTTCCCTCCGCCCGGTGGATGGAGCTCGGCGCGGGGAGCGGAGGGGGCCCACCGCCGAAAAGTGGTGGGCCAGCAAGAACGGTAACGGCTGTCCGCGGGCGCGTCACCTTTTCACGGGAGGGGCATTTCCCCTGGTGGCGCGACGTGAGCCAGCGCGAAAAGCCCTGCGTCGCAGCTGGTCGGACGCTCACGTGACCGGTCCGTTGCCGGTCCGCGACCGCACCGTGATGTGACCTAAATCACGACTAGCCGCCGGCGAAGGGCGGCAGAACGTCGAGGGTCTGGTGGGCGTGCAGCACAGTGCCTGGGTCGCGGACGGCGACTCCGTCGCATAAGAATGAGCACTTCTGTAACACAAGTGCCATTTTGTCACTCTGACCACTTAGTTCACAGATCGCATGATCGATCGTCGATCCGATGGGCACCCTCAGGACATCGGTGTCCTTCCCGGCCGCGTCGCGGGCGGCAGCAAAGAACCGCACGGTGACCGGAATCGGGGTGGTGATCTCGGTCATAGTCAGCCCCCGATCGCGCTCATCGGCCGATGCGGCTGGACGAACCCGGGGTCGTTGATGCCGTGTCCGGCGGCCTTGCGCCACATGGCGGCGCGCCAGGCGAGTTCCACCTCGCTGTCGGGTGCACCGCTTCGCAACAGCGCGCGCAGGTCGGTCTCCTCGGTGGCGAAGAGGCAGCTGCGGACCTGACCGTCGGCAGTCATCCTGGTCCGGTCGCAGGCCCCGCAGAACGGCGCCGATACCGACGCGATGACGCCGACGGTGGCCGCGCTGCCGTTGACCCGCCACAACGCCGCCGGCGCGGAGCCGCGCGGGGTGGGGTCGGGGCGCAGGTCGAATGTCCCCCGGAGGGCCGCGACGATGGCGTCGGCGGAGACGGTGGACTCCCGTCGCCATTGGTGGTCGGCGTCGAGCGGCATCTGCTCGATGATCCGCAACTGGTACCCGTGTTGGAGACAGAATCCCAGCAGTTCCACGGCGTCTCCCGGGCCGGTGACCGGGTCGAGGACGGCATTGACCTTGACCGGTGTCAGTCCGGCGTCGGCCGCTGCGGCCAACCCGTCGAGAACCTCCTGCAGACGACTCCGGCGGGTGATGGCCGCGAAATGCGCCGGATCGACGGTGTCCAGCGACACGTTCACCCGGTCCAGGCCGGCAGCCGCCAGTCCGCGGGCGCGCCGCGCGAGTCCCACGCCGTTGGTGGTCAGCGCGATCTCCGGCCGGGGGCGCAGGTGTGCGGTGAAGGCCACCACCTCCTCGAGGCGGCGATAGAGCAACGGTTCTCCGCCGGTGAACCGGATGCTGGTCACGCCGAGGCGCGCGACGGCCAGTTGCAGCAGCCGGCTGAGCTCGTCGAAGGTCAGCAGATCCTCCGCGGGCAGCCAGTCCAGCCCGGTGGCCGGCATGCAGTAGGTGCACCGCAGATTGCAGCGATCGGTCAACGAGACCCGCAGGTCGGTGGCGGCACGTCCGAAGGTGTCCAGCAGCGGACCCTGCCGCGGCATCTTGGCGGGCAGCGGTGCCGCCGCGCGGCGGACCGTCGGCACGCCCAGCGTGGTGATGGTCATGCCCGGCCCTGGCTGTGCACCCAGTCGTTCGCCTGGTCGACCGGGACGATCTCCTTGCCCAGGGGCATGAGCGAGATCGGGATGAGCTTGAGGTTGGCCAGGGCCAGCGGGATGCCGACGATCGTGATCGCCATCGCGATGGCGCTGAGCAGGTGCCCGATGGCCAGCCAGATTCCGCACAGCAGCACCCAGATCACGTTGCCGATCAGGGCGCCGGTGTGGGGGCCGGGCTTGTCCACAACGGTCCGGCCGAAGGGCCACAGCGCGAACATCGCGATCCGTGCCGAGGCGAAACCGAACGGGATGGTGACGATGAGAAGGAAACACACCAGGGCCGCGAGCAGGTAGCCCAGCGCGAACCAGAGACCGCCGAAAACCAGCCAGATGATGTTCAGGATCAGGCGCATGTCTTCCTCCAGCGGTCAGGTAAGCCTACCTAACCAGGCGCGGTCCGGTTGAGTACGATCGCTTCGGCGCCCTGCTCCCGGGGTGCACATAGATCGCGAGACAAGCAGGTGAGACCAGTGCCGACCGGCAAGGTGAAGTGGTACGACGCCGACAAGGGCTTCGGCTTCCTCTCCCAGGACGACGGCGAGGACGTCTACGTGCGTGCCTCGGCGTTGCCGGCGGGCGTCGAGGGTCTCAAGGCGGGCCAGAAGGTCGAGTTCGGCTTGGCGACCGGACGGCGCGGTCCGCAGGCGTTGAGCGTGACGCTGATCGATCCGCCGCCGAGCCTGACCCGGACCCGTCGCGAAGCGGCCACCCCTGATCACAAGCACACCCCCGACGAACTGCACGGCATGGTCGAGGACATGATCACCCTGCTCGAGGGTGCGGTTCAGCCGGAGTTGCGCCGCGGCCGCTACCCGGACCGCAAGGTGGCGCGGCGCGTCTCTGAGGTGGTCCGCGCCGTCGCGCGGGAACTCGACGCCTAACCCGTCCCGGGCTGGGAGTCCCACACCAGCCGCAGTGACCACTCGGCGTGCGGCAGGTCCCGCAACTCCCCGTCCTGGTCCTGCACCAGCGTGAGCAACTGCACCGCGAGTCCGACCACCCGCCCACGCTGCGGGTCGACCGTCGGCACCGTCACCGCGAGGCGGGTGCCCGGGCGGTAGGACGCGGTGGTGCTGTTGCGCTCGTCCTCATAGATCTTCAGCAGTCGCCACGGGGCCTGTCCGATCGCGGCCGGGACCGACAACTGCACGGGGTAGCGCTGGCTGACCGACAGCTCGCCCTGGACGCCGCCCCGCTCGCAATCGTTCAGATCGACGACGTTGCAATACAGGTAGGGGCCCACCCGGACGGTGTTGCCCCGGGAATAGGCACTGATGGTCGGCAACGCGGACGGCGCGTGATCGTGCACCAGCCGCCAGGCCGCCACGCCCGCCCCGGCGGCGGCCAGAACCACCAGCGTGCTCAGTATCCAGGCAAGGTGGCGTTTCACGGGTGGCTCACCGCCGAGGTTCCCTCGGGCTCGGCGACTACCGGCCGGTTGCCGCCGAAGCCGGGTATCAGCGAGGCGCCCCGGTAACTCACCACGGTCTGAGCCAGACCCGGAATCAGCAGGGCGGTGATCGCGGTGAAGCCGACCCACAGATCGGTGTACACCAGCACCCCCAGTGCGCCCCCCAGCACCCAGGCGAGCTGGAGCACCGACTCCGATCGCCCGAACGCCGAGGCCCGCGACTCCTCGGGCAGATCGTCCTGCAGTGAGGCGTCCAGGGATGCCTTCGCGATCGCGCTGGCGCCCGAGGTGACCAGCGTCGCCACTGCGGCGAGAATCAGGTTTCCGGCCACGGCGGCCATCAGCGCGACCGCCGATACCGCGACCGTCGCACGAACCACCAGTACGGCGGGCCGGCCCAACTGCATGCGGGCGGCGGTGAAGTTGCCGGCGAAGTTCCCGATGGCGGCGGCCGCGCCGATCATGCCCAGGATGCCCAGTTGTACCCAGCCGCTGGCATCCTGGGCCTTGGCGACGAACGCGGGGTAGAGAAACAGGAACCCGACCATCGCCTTGATGGTGCAGTTGCCCCACAGTGCGGTGATGATGTTGCGGCCCAACGGTTGTCGGCGCGGCCCGGTGTGGATCACCTCGGTGGGCTCTTCGTCGAGCCAGTCCCACTCCCCGCTGCGGCCGTGATAGGTCAGGGTGGCGGGGACCTCACCCTCGGTGACCTCGACCCAGCGTGGGATCCGCATGGTCAGCGACGCGCCGGCCAGGGTGACGAACACGACGACGAACAACGCACCAGGCAGGCCCAGGAGCCGGGAAAACACATATTCCACACCGGCGGCGACGCCGCCGCCGACGATGGTTCCCCCGATCAGGCCGAACATCGTCAGCCGGGAGTTGACCCGCACCAGGTCGATGGACGGCGGCATCACCCGCGGGGTGACCGCACTGCGCAGCACCGAGAACGACTTGGACAGCACCATCATTCCCAGTGCGCAGGGATAGAGCACCCAGGACGGGAAACTCCCGGTTGTGTTGTCGTAGTGGAGGATCAACACCACGGCCAGGACCGTACGCATCAGGAACGAGCTTGCCAGGGCGGCCCGCCGGCCGTGCTGGACGCGGTCGAGAGCGGGCCCGATCAACGGGGCGATCACGGCGAACGGGGCGATGGTGATGAGCAGGTACAGCGCCACCCGGCCCTTGCTCTCCCCGGTGGCGGCGGCGAAGAACAAGGTGTTGGCCAGTGCCACCGCCATCGCCGAGTCCACCGCGAAGTTGGCCACCACCGGCCAGGTCAGCGCGGTCAGACCCGATTTGTCCGCCCCGTCGGCGGTGGCGGCCCGCTGCACCATCGAGTACATCCGCGAGCCCATCTCCGCGGCGGCCCGGGTCACACCGGGGCGCTCCTCGCCCGGTTCGGATTCCGGGTCCGGATCGAGGTAGGGGCTGCGGCGCTCGTCCAGGGGCGGTAGGTACCGATTGGGGCGCTCTGCACCGCGGCTCGCGCGGGCCGCCGATTCGCCGCTCGGATAGTTCGCCATCCCGGGGTGCTCCCGACGGGAGCCGGGACCGGGTGACGGCCCAGCGCCGGGGTAGCCACGCCGCCGTCCAGACACGCCCCGATTGTCCCTCATGGCGGCGGCCCGCGGCGGGCAGCCGACCGGTGTGGCTGCGCGAGGGCGCGGTGAGGCAAGATTGTCGGCGATGGACGCTTCGATCGACACCTGCGAGCCGGCGGCCGAGCCGTCGGCAGAGCTCGCCGCCGTGCTCGGCGGCGCGGTGGAACTGGCGCGGCAGGCGATCGCCGAGTTCAGCGGCGAGACGGTCGGGGCTCATCTGGGTGTCGCCTTCGAGGACGAAGCCTCGGCGACCCATCGGTTCCTGGCCACCATGCCCGGTTATCAGGGCTGGCAGTGGGCGGTCGTGGTGGCCGCCTACCCGGGGGCCGACCATGCCACGATCAGCGAAGTGGTGCTGGTGCCCGGCCCGACGGCTCTGTTGGCGCCGTCCTGGGTGCCGTGGGAGGACCGGGTCCGGCCCGGCGACCTCGGCCCTGGCGATCTGTTGGCGCCGCTGCCCGACGACCCGCGTCTGGTTGCCGGTTTCCTGGCCACCGGGGACCCGCTGATCGACGACACCGCGGTCGAGACCGGATTCGGCCGGCGCCGTGTGCTCAGTGCCTTCGGGCGCGACGACGCCGCACAGCGTTGGCACGACGGCGACCACGGCCCCGACGCTGCGATGGCTCGCGCTACCAAACGGGTCTGTCGGGACTGCGGCTTCATGACTCCGTTGGCCGGCGCTCTCGGCGTCCGGTTCGGGGTGTGCTGCAACGAACTCGCCGCCGACGGGCGCGTCGTCGACTACTTCTACGGATGCGGCGCGCATTCGGACACTCCGGCACCACACGGGGCCGGATCGCCAGCCCATGAGCCCTACGACGACGGCGTGCTCGAGGTCGTCGACGCTGAACCGGCTCCTGACGCCGCCCCCGAGCCGGCCCCCGAAGACGCCGCTCCCGAAGACACCGCTCCCGAACCGGTTCCGAACGAGGTTTAGCGGCCCTCGGCGGCGGCTTTGATCCGGGCCAGCCCCTGGTTCATCCCCTCCAGGAGTTCCGTCTCGAAGGTGTCGACGCCACCGAGTGCGGCCTTGGTGATCGCGGTCGACACCGCGGTCACCCCGTTTTCGGCATGCCGGGTCTCCACCAGGCGGGTACCGGTCGCCGTGGGCTCCAATTCGTAGCTCCACACGGTGGTGTTGATCGGAATGCGGAAGGCGAACTTGCGTTCCGGGATCACTTCGGTGATCACCGAGGTCGTCGGCCAGAAGAGCAGTCCCCGCCGGTTGAGGTTGAGAGTGCGGGTTCCGGGACGTACCGGCCCGAGCGCCTTCATCACCCGGCACTGCGGGCTCCACTGCGGCATCCGGTTGAGGTCCGACACCAGGCCCCAGACCTTGCTCACCGGTGCGTTGATCTCGATCTCGGCCTTCAGAATCGGCGCTGCCATGTTGTCTCCTTACTCAGGTCTTCTGGTTCGGTTCGAGCCCGGTTTGTGCGCCCCGGGCACCGCGCCGCGCGGCGGCGCGCTGCCACAGGACCAGCGATAGTCCGAAGACGCCCACCCCCAGACCGGCAACGGTCACCGGACGCCACGACTGCAGGTCCGCGACGGTGAACGCCGCGACGGCGGCCAGCGCCCACAGCAGCGCGCCGGCTGCGATCACCGGCCGGGGGTCCAGCAATGCGGCCGGCAACGCGGGCGGGTCCTGTTCGGTGGGCGGCATCGGCTTCACCGTAACCGACCGCGGATGCGCGTACGTTATCGCCTGTGCGGGCGGTCATCGACATCACCGATCCCGCCGATCGCCGGGTTGATGACTTCCGCGACCTCAACAGCGTCGATCGACGGCCGGACCTGCCGACCGGCCGGGGGCTGGTGATCGCCGAGGGGGTCCTGGTGGTCCAGCGCATGCTGGCATCCCGGTTCACCCCGCACGCCCTCCTGGGCACCGACCGCCGGCTGACTGAACTCGGTGCCGAGCTGGCGACCGTGGCCGCCCCCTACTACCGAGCCAGCGCGGAGGTGATGGCCGAGATCGTCGGTTTCCACCTCAACCGGGGGGTGCTGGCAGCCGCGAAGCGTCCGGCGCCGTCGACCGTCGCCGAGGCCCTCGAGGGCGCTCGCACCGTCGCCGTGCTGGAAGGGGTCAACGACCACGAGAACCTCGGCGCGATCTTTCGGAACGCCGCCGGCTTGGCCGTCGACGCGGTGATCTTCGGTCCTGGATGTGCTGACCCGCTGTACCGGCGCGCGGTCCGGGTGTCGATGGGGCACGTGCTGCTGGTGCCGTTCGCCCGCGCGCTGCGGTGGCCTGGGGATCTGGACATGTTGCGGGGCAACGGGTTCGCGCTCCTGGCGATGACCCCCGACCCTCGGGCGGCGACACTCGCCGACGTCATGGGTCCGCTCGACGCGCGGAAGGTGGCGATCCTGGTGGGTGCCGAGGGCCCCGGTTTGACCGAGACGGCGATGCGCGCGAGCGACATCCGGGTGCGGGTGCCGATGGCGCGCGGCACCGACTCGCTCAATGTCGCCACCGCTGCGGCGCTGACGTTCTACGAGCGCGCTCGCGGAACCGATTAACCTGACCTGGTGGCGAAGGACTGCACCCCGGGCCCGACCCCGTGGGGAACCGGACTGACGGTCGCGGCTTTCGTCGCCGCCGTCACCGCGACGGCGATCGCGGTGCTCGGACTGGGCATGACCCGGGTGCATCCGATGGTGTCGATCGGGCTGAACCTGGTCGCCGTCGGTGGTCTGGCCCCGACGCTGTGGGATTGGCGCAACCGGCCGGTTCGGCGCTGGTTCGTTCTCGGTGTCGCCGTCGGTGTCGCGATCGGCTGGATCGCGATGCTGGCGCTGATTCTCCGCTGAGGGTACTTGCTCAGCGGTCGCCGCTGGTGCGCACGCCGAGCAGGACGTCCTCCCAGGCCGGCACCTCGGCCTTGCGCTTGACCCGCTTGGCGGGGGTGGGCTGCTCCCGCTGCGCGTTCGCGGCGGACTGGCCGGGGACGGAGGCCTCGATCTGATCGAACTCGAGCTGCGCGACCGGAGCGACCGGCCGCAGCGGCCGTTCGAACTCCGGGTCGATCAGCTCGCTGGCTGCTTCGTCGATGGCTGTCACGGTGCCGCCGTGGGCTCCCGGAGTGAACCGGAAATGCGCGAAATTCTCCGACAGGCCCGCGGTCCAGGACATCCGGATCGTCCAGCGCCCGTCGTCGGCCCGCCAGGAGTCCCACGTGGTGGCCTCGCTGCTCAGCCCGCGCTCGGAGAGGGCAGCGGTGATGGTCTCCAGCAGCGTTTCGACCGCCGGCCCGTCGGCCAGGATCGGATGGGCCGCGGTGGCCAGTTCGGCGGCGCGTTGCCGTTCCAGCAGGACCGGGTGGGCGAAGCGCTCGATCTTGGAGACGTCCATGCCGGAGGCTTCGGCGACCTCCTGGACCGATGCCCCGGCCCGGATGCGGGACTGGATGTCCTTGGGACGTAGCACGCCTTTGACCTCACTGTCCTTCTTGTTCTGCAGCAGTCCGGCGCGGTCTCCGCGTACCGCGGCGCGAAGCCGGTCGTCCACCCGGATGAGGAATTTGTCGGCAGGGTCACCGCCCTCGCAGATGACGTGCTTACCGTCGACATCGAGCCCGATGAGAGTGATTTCCCGCACGCCGACCTCCTTTGACCCGGACTGTAATCGCGCCCGTTGTGTGATCACGATCGCGACACGCCCGTGTTACAGGTGAGGTTAGAGGTGTTCGACGACCCAGTCCACGCAGTGTGTCAGGGCGGTGACGTCCTCGGGGTCGATTGCCGGGAACATCGCGACCCGCAACTGGTTTCGGCCGAGTTTGCGGTACGGCTCGGTGTCGACGATGCCGTTGGCGCGCAACACCGCGGCGACCGCCGCGGCGTCGACGTCATCGCTGAAGTCGATGGTGCCGACCACCTGTGAGCGCAGGGCGGGGTCGGTCACGAACGGCGTGGCGAACGGTGCGGCCTCGGCCCAGGAGTACAGCCGCGAAGAGGAGTCGGCCGTCCGCTTGACCGCCCAGTCCAGGCCGCCGTTGGCGAGCATCCAGTCGACCTGCTCTGCCATCAGCACCAGCGTCGCGATCGCAGGGGTGTTATAGGTCTGGTTCTTGAGGCTGTTGTCCACGGCGATCGGCAACGACAGGAAATCCGGCACCCACCGCCCGCCGGCCGCAATGGCGTCGATCCTGGCCAGCGCGGCGGGGGAGAGGATCGCCAACCACAGGCCGCCGTCGCTGGCGAAGTTCTTCTGCGGCGCGAAGTAGTAGGCGTCACACTCCGCGACGTCCACCGGCAGCCCGCCGGCGCCGGAGGTGGCGTCGATCAGGATCAGCGCGTCCCCGGATCCCTCCGGGCGGTGCACGCCGACCGAGACCCCGGTCGAGGTCTCGTTGTGTGCCCAGGCGATGGCGTCCACGCCCGGGTCGGCCTGCGGTGCCGGGGCGCTGCCGGCCTCGGCCGTGATCACGATCGGATCGCCGACGAACGGGTTGGCCGCCACCGCGGAGGCGAACTTGGAACTGAATTCGCCGTAGGTCAGGTGCAGTGACCTGGTGTCGATCAGCCCGAACGCGGCCGCGTCCCAGAACGCGGTCGCGCCGCCGTTGCCGAGGACGACCTCGTAGCCGTCGGGCAGCGTGAAGAGCTGCGCGAGACCCTCGCGCACACGGCCCACCACGTTGCGCACGGGCGCCTGCCGGTGGGAGGTGCCCATCAAGCTCAC
>SYAB01000264.1 GCA_005787665.1 Actinomycetota bacterium | reverse complement strand
TAACCGCCGTCGCCGCAGACCACCCGGTCCATCGGGACCGGCTTCTCCATATCGGCCTTGACCTCGGAGATGGCGGTCAGCTTGTCGACGGTCTCGGTAAACCCGAAAGCGTCCTCCATCTCCGCCTGCCACGGGCTGTCCGGGGCGAACGCGTGACCGGGCGCGGCCTGCCGCTTGGCGTAGAGCGCCACCAGTTCACCGGCGATCTCGCGGACGGCCTTGCGCGCCTTGGTCTTCGTATTGGCCCAGTCGCTGCCGCCGAGTCTGCTCAGCGCGGGCTGCTCACCGCCGACATAGCGGGACAGCTGGTCGAGAGCGTCCATCGGGACGAACAGCTTGTCCCCGATATTCGTGGCCCCGGACCCCTTCTTGCTCGAGCCGTATTCGAGCACGAGGTATTCCCGCCGCGCCCCGCCGACGGTGCGCTCCACCATCTCCACGAAGCGGCCGATGCCGTGCTGGTCGTGCCCCACCAGATCACCCGCTGTCAGTGCCAGCGGGTCGACGATGTTGCGCCGCCGCGCCGCAAGGCGCTTGCCCTCCGGGCCGGTGGCCCGGTTGCCGGTCAGGTCCGTTTCGGTGATCACCACCAACTGGGCGCCCGGAACGACGATCCCGTTGTGCAACGGGCCCTTGAGAACGCCGACGACACCGGGCTTGGGCGAGCCGCCCGGATCAAGCAGGGCGGCAGGAGTGTCGTGCTCGCCGAGTTGTTCGACCACCCGGTGGGCGGTACCGGTTCCCGGCGCGACGACCGCGGCCAGCCCGCCGGTGAGCACGTGAGCCCGCAGCATCGCGAAGATCTCCTCGACACCGGACTGCTGGCCGTGCGCCGACGGCGCCGCGCGCACCCCGAGCTCGACGGCACCGGGGGACGAAAGCCGGCCGACCGTCCACCACCGATGCCCACCCGCCGTGGCCGCCGCGCGGACGTCGGCGAGCTCCTGAAATCCCGACCCACCGAGCTGCTCGACATCGATGGGCGCGTCGCCGCCGACCGCAGCCACCGACCAGGAGGCCTCCAGGAATTCCCGGCCGGTCTTGATCAGATCGGCAGCGCGGGTGCGGACCCGCTCGGGGTCGCACACCAGCACCGGGGTTCCGGCCGGTAGCTGATCGATGAGACCGGCCAGCCGCTCCGGGCGCAACACCGGCATCAGCGCCTCCATGCCGTCGACCGGGATACCCTCGGCGAGCTTGGCCAGCATGTCGCCGACACCGCCGCCGACCCGGTTCTCCTCCCGCGGCACGCGAACAGCCAATTGCGCTGCGCGGGAACGGACGTCATCGGTGAGAAGCAACTCCCGGCACGGCACCGCGACCACCACTCCGGTATCGATCTCGGGAATCGAACGCTGGTCGGCTACCGAGAACATCCGCATCTCGGCGATCTCGTCACCCCAGAACTCGATGCGGACCGGATGCTCAGCGGTGGGCGGGAAGACGTCGAGGATGCCGCCCCGCACCGCGAACTCCCCGCGCCGGGCCACCATGTCGACCCGGGCGTAGGCCAGTCCGACCAACCGGGCGACGAGGTGGTCGAAGTCGAACTCCGCACCCGTCGCTAAAACGACCGGCTCGATGTCGGCCAGATCGGCGGCCATCGGCTGGAGCAGCGATCGCACGGTGGTGACGATCACCTTCAGCGGCGGACCCAGGCATGTGTCGTCGGGATGGGCCAGTCGGCGCAGGAGCAGCATCCGGGTGCCAACGGTATCGACCCCCGGCGAAAGCCGCTCGTGGGGAAGGGTCTCCCAGGACGGGAACATGGCCGCGGTGTCGCCGTACACCCCGCGTAACTCGGCGGTGAGGTCGTCGGCCTCCCGCCCGGTGGCGGTCACCACCAGCAGCGGTCCCCCCCGGGCCAGCGCGCACGCGACGAACAGCTGCGCACCGGCCGGACCGATCACCGCCAGCTCGTCCGGGCGCCGGGCGGCAGACTCGGCCAACTCGACGAACTCGGGGGCGCTCAGCGCGGTCTCGACCAGTCCCGCCAGCGGGGTCTGGACATGGTGGCGCCCCGGTCCGGTCATGGTGGAGTCATTCTAAGGAACCGCGCAAAAACCGTTGCAGCGGGCAGCGATTCGCGTGATGGGCTACTCCCCCTGCAACTGGGGGTCGATCTCGAGGTTGGTCAAACCGTTCCACATCATGTTGACCAGGTGGGCGGCCACCACCTCTTTCTTGGGCTCTCGGGCGTCAAGCCACCACTGTGCGGTCAGCGTGACCGAGCCCACCAGAGCCTGGGCGTACAGCGGCGCCAGTTCGGGGTCCAGTCCGCGGCGGGTGAAGTCGCCGGCCAGGATCGACGCGACCTGGCTGACGGCATCGTTGATCAGGCTCGAGTAGGTCCCCGAACTGACCGAGGCCGGCGAGTCCCGCAGCAGCAGGCGAAACCCGTCGGTGCGTTCCTCCACGTACGTCAACAGCGCCAGGACCACATGCTCGACCCGCGGGCGGTAACGGTTGTTGGTCAGCGATGAGGTGATGCCGTCGAGCAGAGCCGACATCTCCCGGTCCACCACTACCGCGTAGAGCCCCTCTTTGCCGCCGAAGTGCTCGTAGACCACCGGTTTGGAGACACCGGCCCGCTGGGCGATCTCCTCGATGGACGTGGCCTCGTACCCGCGTTCGGCAAACAGCGACCGGGCGATGTTGATGAGCTGGTGGCGACGTTCGCTGCCGGTCATCCTGGCCCGCGGTGGCTTCGGCTGATGTCCCGGTGCGGCCACGGCTACCAGGGTACTCATGTCGTCTAGAGTCATTCCGGGCGATCCGCCGTGGTGTAATCGGCAGCACCTCTGATTTTGGTTCAGATAGTTCAGGTTCGAGTCCTGGCGGCGGAGCGAGGCTTACCGAGCGACCATTGGCAGCGGAGCGAGGCTTACCGAGCGACCATTGGCAGCGGAGCGAGGCTTACCGAGCGACCATTGGCAGCGGAGCGAGGCTTACCGAGCGACCATTGGCAGCGGAGCGAGGCTTAC
>SYAB01000263.1 GCA_005787665.1 Actinomycetota bacterium | reverse complement strand
TATCGCCGGTGACGATAGCGACTCCGGCGTCGGAGGCCGCCTTGCCCATGGTCTGCGCCACGGCACCGAGCACCTCCATCTCGAGGCCTTCTTCGATGATGAACCCGGCCGTCAACCCGAGCGGTTGCGCCCCACTGCAGGCGAGATCGTTGATGGTGCCGTTGACGGCGAGGTCGCCGATATTGCCGCCCGGGAAAAACAGCGGATTGACCACATAGGAGTCGGTGGTCAGTGCGATCCGCACCGCCCCAACGTTCAGCACCGCCGAATCCCGCGACGGACCACCAGAGGACCCGAATGCGGGCAGGAAGAGGTTCTCGATGAGTTCCTCGGAGAGAATGCCGCCGCCGCCGTGACCCATCACGATGCGCTTGGTCTCACGCAGCGGCATCGGGCACACCCAGTCGGTCGGATCGAACCGGCCGGCTTCAGACATTCGCCGACGACTCCAGCCGCCGGAACTGGTAGTAGGCCGCACAGGCGCCCTCGCTGGACACCATGGTGGCGCCCAACGGGGTGCGCGGCGTGCAGGTGGTGCCGAAAGCCGGGCATTCATTGGGCTTGAGCAGGCCCTGCAGTACCTCGCCGGCGTGGCACTCCGCGGACTCCTGTACCTGAAGGTGCCCCACACCGAATTTCAGCTCGGCGTCGAACTCCGCGTACCGCGGCGATAGTGTCCAGCCGGATTGCGGGATCATCCCGATACCCCGCCACTGGCGGTCGGTGACGACGAACACATCAGCCAGGGCCTGTTGGGCGACGGTGTTACCGGTAGCGGTGACCGCCCGCGGGTACGCGTTGCGTAACTCGGCCCTGCTGCCGTCGAGTTGGCAGGCCTCCATGAGTTCGACCAGTTGCCGCACACCCTCGAGCAGATCCAGCGCCTCGAACCCGGTGACGACGATCGGGATGTCGAATTTCTCGACCAGTGGGCCGTACTCCCCGGTGCCCATCACCGTGCACACGTGCCCGGCGGCAAGGAAGCCCTGCACCCGGTTGGTGGGTGAACTCAGGATGGCCGTCATCGCCGGCGGCACCAGCACGTGTGAGACCAGCAGGGAGAAGTTCGTCAACCCCAGACGTTTGGCGTGCAGCACCGACATCGCGTTGGCCGGAGCGGTGGTCTCGAAGCCGACGCCGAAGAACACCACCTGCTTATCCGGATTTTCCGCGGCGACCCGGGTGGCGTCCAGCGGCGAGTAGACGATCCGGACGTCACCACCACGGGCCCGCACGCTGAACAGGTCCTCACGACTTCCGGGCACGCGCAGCATGTCTCCGAACGAGCAGAAGATGACGTCCTCGCGGGAGGCGATCTCCAAGGCGCGGTCGATCATCTCCAGCGGTGTGACACACACCGGGCAGCCCGGACCGTGGATGAATTCGACTGCGCCGTCGAGTAATTGATCGATACCATTGCGGATGATCGAGTGGGTCTGACCCCCGCAGACCTCCATGATGGTCCAGGGCCGCGTCGCAGTGCGCCGGATCGCCTCGACCAACGATTTAGCGGCGACGGGATCGCGGAATTCGTCGAGATACCTCACGCCGTCTCCCGGCTGCTCTGCCCTTCGGTTCCGGCCAGTTCCTCGTCGAGGAACCCGAGATCAGCGAACATTTGCAGGGTCTCATTGGCGGAGACCTCGTCGAGGCGGGTCAGCGCGAAACCCGCGTGCACAATCGTGTACTCGCCGATCTCCATATCCGGCAGGTAGGCCAGGCACACCGTCTTGGTGGTGCCGCCGAAGTCGACGGTCGACATCCGGGTACCCGACTCCTCCCAGATGTCGATCACTTTGCCGGGGATGCCGAGGCACATGCGCCGCTCCTTTTCTCGGCCGCGGCCCTGCGGGCGGCGGCGATGGTGGCCTGGCCCAGAGCCAGCCCTCCGTCGTTACAGGCAACGATACGGTGGCTGAGCACTTCATAGCCACCCTTGATCAGAGATTCGCGAAGTCCTCCCAGCAGGATCAGGTTCACGAACACCCCGCCGGTCAACCCGACCACCGAGATACCGGCCGCATCGGCGCAATGCCGGACCGCGGCGGTGGTGGCCCGGATCACCGCCTGGTGGAACCCGGCGGCCAGGTCGGCAGGCTCAGCGCCGGCCCGTAACCCCGCCACCAACCCGGCGATCACCGGGGCCGGGTCCAGCACACCGTCCTGGACCGCGAAATTCAGGTCCGCACCCCGACCCCGGCGAGCGAGGTGCTCGAGTTCGACGGCGGCCTGGCCCTCGTAGCTGACCTGCTGGCACACGCCGAGCAGGCTGGCGACGGCGTCGAAGAGCCGGCCCATGCTGGTGGTGGGCACACAGCCCAGTCCGCGCGGAATCTGCTGGACGAGGACGTGCAGGCCGGTTTCGCCCACGGCCCGCACTGGCGCCAGGTCGGGCGCCCAGTCGATGTCGGCTCGGGTCAGCAGGTCGAGGGCGATGCGGGCGGGTTGGCGCACCGCGCCCTCGCCGCCGGGCAGCGCGAACGGTGCCAGATGGCCGACCCGGGCGAAGTCCGCCGGATCGCTGACGGCCAGCAACTCACCGCCCCAGACCGTGCCGTCAAGCCCGTAGCCGGTGCCGTCATAGGCCACCGCGATGATCGGCGTATCCAGGCGCTGGTGTTCGGCCAGCAGTGACACGGCATGTGCGTGGTGGTGCTGCACGGCCATGACCGGCCGGCCGTCGGCGACCCGGCGGGCCCAGGCGGTGGTGGCGTAGCCGGGGTGCATATCGCAGACGATCACGTCGGGCCGCTGACCAGTCATGAACGACAGGTGCTCCAGCGCCGAGGTGAAACAACTCTGGGTGCGCGGATCGGCCATATCCCCCAGGTGAGCTGACAGATGAGCCTGACGACGACCCTCCCGGGAACCGGCCATCAGAGCGAACGTCGTCTTCAGATCACCGCCGGTGGCCAGCAGCACCTCGGCACCGGTACCTACCCCCGAGACCGGCAGCGGCGCGTAGCCGCGGGAGCGCCGCAGCGGCAACTGATTGCCCTGATCGTCGATGGTGATCACCGAGTCCTCGCACGGCACACCGATGGGCCGATCGTGGCTGAGCACCGCATCGGCCAAGCCGTCGATCCAGTGCAGGTCCTCGTCGCGGTAGACAATCGGTGAGCCACCCTGATTGGCTGACGTCATGACCAGAGGTATGTCACCGAGATGGTCGAACAGCAGATGGTGCACGGGCGAGTAGGCCAGCATCAGCCCGAGGTCGCCCAATCCCGGGGCCACCGCGTCGCTGACGGCGGTCCCCCGTCGCGGCACCAGCACAATGGGCGCGGCCACCGACGTCAGCGCCGCGCCCGCGGCCTCGTCGATCTCGGCAATGGAACGCGCCGAAGCCAGGCCGGCCACCATGACCGCGAAGGGCTTGGCGGGCCGGCTCTTGCGATCCCGCAGCATGTTCACCACAGCGGCGTCGTCGGCACGGCAGGCGAGGTGAAACCCGCCGATTCCTTTGATCGCGACCACGCTCCCACTTAGCAACGCGTCGGCTGCGGCCTCGATCGGCCACGACAGCCGGGGCCCGCAATCGGCGCACGCGATGGTTTGGGCGTGGAATCTGCGGTCCAGCGGATCGTGGTATTCCACCGAGCAGGCCTGGCACATCGGAAAACCCGCCATCGTCGTGGTGGGACGGTCATAGGGCAGGTCGGTGATCACGGTGTAGCGCGGCCCGCAGTTGGTGCAGGTGATGAACGGGTGTCCGTAGCGGCGGTCGGTCGGGTCGCGCATCTCGCGCAGGCAGTCCGCACACACCGCAATGTCGGGGGGAACCAGGGTGCGCGAAGCGTCGCCGGTCTGACTCTCGACGATCTCGAAAATGGTTGCGCCGGTGGGGCTGACGGGGGTGACACTCAGGGTGTCGATGCGGGCCATCGGCGGCGGTTGGCGTTGTAGCGCACTGACAGCGGCGTCGACGTCGGGCGCAGGCCCTTCAAACTCGCAGTGCACCGAGCCGGCGTCGTTGTAGACCCACCCGCCGAGCCCATGCTCGGCGGCGATCCGCGCGACAGCAGGACGAAAACCCACGCCCTGCACGACGCCGGTGATGTCGAGGCGAACCCTTGCGGTCACCGCGATCAGGCTAGTCGTAGGGTTGCGCCGATGCATGAGTTGTCGCTGTGCCGAGCGATCGCGGGCGTGGTCAGATCCCATGCCGGCGAACGGCGCGTCGACGTGGTGCGGGTCCAGGTCGGGGCACTGCGCCAGGTGGTGCCGGACTCGCTGGCCTTCTGCTGGACCATCGTCCGCGATGACGAGGACATGCCGGACGCCGAACTGGAGTTGGAGTTCATCCCTGCCGAGGTGCGATGTCACGGGTGCGGGCAGCAGTCACGGATCGAGTCCCGGTTCTCCGTTGCCTGCCCGCAGTGCAGCAGCGCCGATGTCGCCGTGGTACACGGCGAGGAGTTCCTGGTCACCTCCGTCGACGTCACCTAGCTAGAGTTGCTCCCATGGGTCGATTCCACCGCCACGATGACGGCACCGAACACAGCCACGATCACGATCATGACGAGCACCAGCACGATCACGGCCACGGCGATCACGGCCACGGCGATCACAGCGGATACGCCACCGGCACAGAACGCATCGAGGTGCTGGAGGCCATCTTCGCCGAGAACGACAACCGCGTCGACATCAACCGAAACGCCTTCGACACCAACGGCATCCGGGCACTGAATCTGATGAGCTCACCGGGTTCGGGCAAGACCACGGTACTGGGCGCCACTCTCGACAACCTGGCCGGTGAGTTTCGCATCGGAATCATCGAGGGCGACATCGCCACCGACCTGGACGCCGCCAAGCTTGCAGGCCGCGGCGCGCAGATCTCGCTGCTGAACACCAGTAACGGCTTCGGCGGAGAGTGCCATCTCGACGCCCCGATGGTGAACCGGGCCGTCGACGGGCTGGATCTGACCACGTTGGACCTGGTGATCGTCGAGAACGTCGGAAACCTGGTGTGCCCGGCCGAGTTCGACGTCGGCGAGCACGCCAAGGCCATGGTCTACTCAGTCACCGAGGGCGAGGATAAACCGCTGAAATACCCGGTGATGTTCCGATCCGTCGATGTGGTGCTGCTCAACAAAATAGATCTGGTGCCCTACCTCGATGCCGACGTCGACACCTACATCGCTCGCGTGCGCGAGGTCAATCCCGGTGCGGTCATCCTGCCGGTGAGTGCCCGCACGGGTGAGGGCATGAACGAGTGGTTCGACTGGCTGCGGAAGTTCACCCGCCCGACCTAGGGTCAGCGGCGGCGCTCCACGACAAACGTCGCCTCCACCTCGGAGGCGATCTCGATCTCCTCTGGCCGGAGTTCGAACACCACCGGGCCGTCCGAAGGAGACGCCATCGCCTTAGCCAGTCGCACCTCAGGATGGGCCGCTGTGCCCAGGCCCGGATCGCTGATGCTGCGGACCCGAACCAACCCGAGGTCGAGGGCGTCGGCGTAGTCCTGGGCGCGTCGGCCGGCGTCGCGGACCGCCTTCTGCCGGGTCTTGCGTTCCACGTCGAGCCGCTTTGCGCCGGTCAGCGACCAGTCGATGTGACCGATGCTCAACCCGCCGATCCTGCTCGTCGAGGAAACCCAGTCGGCCAGTTCGCCGAAGTCGTTGAACACTGCCGTGATCGAGACCGTCGCGGTGTGCACCAGCGGCAGTTGCTTGCCCTCGGCGTTCCACGGCCGGTGCGACCCGGTCCGCACCCCGTCAATCGCGTACCGGGTGACGGGGCCGCGCTTGGCGTGATGGAGTGCGTCGATGGACGTCGAGACCTCCGCGACCGCGGTGGCCACCTTCTCGAAGACCGGGTCTGGGGCGCGCCCCTGAGCACTCAGGGTGGCGTGCACCGTCGCCCGTTCGGGCGCCAATCGCACCGACGCCGAGCCACGCACGTTGATCTCCACTGCCGTCATGCCCACCTACTTGATCAGCGGGTCGCGCGGCATACCGAGGATGCGCTCAGCGATCTGGTTGCGCGCCACCTCCGAGGTGCCGCCGGCGATGGCCATCCCGCGGGCACCCATCGCTGCCCGGGATGCCAGTGCGCCCTCGCCGTCCTCCAGCGCCAGATCCGGACCCACCAGCGAGGCCGCGATAGCGCCCTGCTCCTGAAAGTGGTCGGCCAGTTTGAGTTTGGTGATGTTGCCCTCCGGACCGGGGCCGGCACCTTCAATGCTGCGGACTGCCCGCCGTAGGTTCAGCAGTCGCAGAGCGTGGTCCTCGGCCAGGAAACGGCCGACCCGTTGCAGGGAGCCGATCACCCGAACACCGTGGGTTTGGGCCAGGTGCATCAACCAGGCCGATGCGGGTGCAATACCGCCAC
>SYAB01000262.1 GCA_005787665.1 Actinomycetota bacterium | reverse complement strand
GCCTCGAAGTCCATGTCGATGGTGTCGAAGTGGTAATTGATGCTGCGGCCCTTGAGGATCGGCGACAGCGGCTCGACCGACACCTTGGTGAAACGGGCCAGCGAACCCGCGGTGTCGCGGACCTTGCCGAACAATGTCCTCGGGTGGCGGATGGCCGAGAGCGCCAGCGGGCCGATGCCCTTGATGGCGTCCTCGGCGGTTTTGGCCACCCACCCGACGTTGTTACGAATCACGGCCTGCACGAAGCCCTTGGTGTCGAGCACCACGGGTTCGGGGGCCGGCGGCATCGGACCCAGATCGGCTCCCTCAGGGGTGAAGTCGAGCAGCGCCAGACCGAGTTGCACAGCGCCCTGCCCGTCGGCGATCGCGTGGTGCAGCTTCTGCACGAGCACCGACTTCCCGCCGGGCAGGCCCTCAAGAAGGGTCACCCGCCAGAGCGGGCGGTCCTTGTCAAAGTCGGCCATACTCTGGCGGCGAGCCTCTTCGAGCACGTCGTCCCATGTCGAGGCTTCCGGCATCCGGAAGCGCCGCATGTGGAAGGACAGATCGAAGTTCTGGTCCACCACCACCCGCGGAGTTTCCAGACCCGTCGGCCCTTCCACCACCACCGACCGCAGGACCGGCGCCAGTCGGGTCGCCCGCTCGTAGCGCTCGCACATCCGGTCCCAGTCGGGGCTGGATTCCAGGACCAGCAGGCCCAGGATGGTCGAGCGCATCACCGGGTCGTCGGTGGCCATCCGCCAGGTCGCGAAATCCCAGCCGCCCAAGCGCCTGGCCTCGGTGACCGTCTCCCCGCCCCGCAGGGTCTTGGCGGGGGCCTTCTTCACGGGCGCCTTCTTGGCCGGCGCTTTCTTGGCAGGAGCCTTCTTGGCCGGCGCTTTCTTGGCGGCGGCTTTCTTGGCCGGGGCCTTCTTCACCGGAGCCTTCTTGGCGGGAGCCTTCTCGGCCGGGGCGCTGCTCTCCGGGCTCTCCGCCACGGTGTCCTCCATTGTTTCGCAGTGGGATACGGGGCCTCTTCGCTGTGCTGCCGGATTATGCCGCCAGGTTCAGCGTTCGCCGCCACCCGACCGGGCCGACGCCGACCGCGCCGAACGTGCTTGCGACTGACCACCGGAGTCGCCGGCCTTGGCGACCGTCGGCACGCGGCGGGTCGGACGTGCCGTGTTTTGACCGCCGATGTCACTCGCGGCCTCCGGGGCGGTGCGACGAGGAGAGTCAACATCGGCCACGGCAGCCTTCTCAGCGACGCCATCATCCAGATCAGAGACCGCAGCGATGTCCTTGTCCTCGACCCCCACCGACGCAACCGCGGTCACTGCAGCCGGCGACGCCGACGCAGTCACGGCGCTGACGGTCACCGCAGCCGGCGACGCCGACGCAGTCACGGCGCTGACGGTCACCGCAGCCGGATTCGCCGGCACCCCGAGTTGGCTTGTCACGTAGGAGATCACACCCGGGAGGCCCGTAGCCGAGCCGCCATAGCCGTCGAAATACGCAGTCGCCAGCAGAGAATTGCCCACCGCGACCGGACCGATGTTGAACTGCGGGACCATCGACGTCAGGCCGAGGACGAAATCCTGAAGCACGTTGGCGGGCGGCGTGCTGATCTGGCTGGTGACGTAGGAGACAACTCCCTCGACGCCCGCCGCGGAGCCCTCGTAGCCGTTGTAGTAAGCATTGGCGAGCAACGAGTTGCCGACTGCGACCGGTCCCAGGTATAGAACCGGGATCCTGGCGGTCACCGCGAGTACTGTGGCCTCGTTGCGGTCGAGAAAGTCGGTGACGACAGCGCCGAGTCCTCGGCCAAATCCGTCTTCGTCTTCGTCATCGTCTTCGTCGTCGTCGTCATCGTCGTGGTAGCCGTAGTAGTCATCGTTGTCGTCGTCATCGTCGTCATCGTCGTTGTCGCCGTCTTTGCCCGCGTAGTTGACGTTGGACACCAACTGGACGGCAGTCGATACCGGGCTCGAGCCAAGCAGTGCGGTCGGATCCGGATCGGAATCGATGGCCGGCGTCGCGATGACGAGAGCGCCGACGCCGGCGAGTGCCGCACTTGTCACTGCGAATGTCCGTGGCCGAATCGTCATGGTGGGGATTCCCTTCAAAGTGGGTCCGCAGTGACTCACTGCAGACATGAGGCCCGAATAGAATAAAGCTGAGTAAGAACTGAGAAGACATTAGCCCGGATGTCCTAGCGAGCAAAGAGCGTCATTCCGGGAACCCGCACTCTCTTAACTGTAGTAAGTTCGACCCCGTGGCGGGCAATGTCTGGATTCTCGGCGGCTATCAAACCGACTTCGCGCGCAATCTCACCCGGGAGGGTCGCGACTTCGCCGCCCTCACCCGCGAAGTGGTCGACCAGACCCTGGCCGAGTCGATGATCGACGCCGCCGATATCGACGTCATCCACGTCGCCAACGCCTTCGGGGAGATGTTCGCCGCCCAGGGCCACCTCGGGGCGATGCCTGCCACGGTGCACGAGGGCCTCTGGAACACCCCCTCGACGCGACACGAGGCGGCCTGCGCGTCAGGCAGTGTGGCGGCATTGGCGGCGATCGCCGACCTGCGGGCCGGCAATTACCGCACCGCCCTGGTGATCGGCCTGGAGTTGGAGAAGACGGTCCCCGGTGACACCGCGGCCCAGTACCTCGGCGCGGCGGCCTGGACCGGCCACGAGGGCCAGGACGCGACATACCTCTGGCCGTCGATGTTCTCCGCGGTCGCCGACGAGTACGACCACCGCTACGGCATCGACGAATCGCACCTGCACGCCATCGCGGCACTGAACCTCGCCAACGCCAAAAACAACCCCAACGCCCAGACTCGCGACTGGCAGGTGCCCGATCTCGCGACCAGTGGCGGCGACGACGCGGTGAACCCGCCCGTCGAGGGCCGGATCCGCCGTTACGACTGCAGCCAGATGACCGATGGCGGCGCCGGGGTGGTCCTCGTCGGCGACGAGTTCCTCCGCGCGCACCCCGGCGTTCGGCCGATCGGCCTGATCGAGGGTTGGGGGCACCGCACCGTCGGACTCGGGTTGCGCCAGAAACTGGAGCGCGACAACGGAAATCCCTACGTGCTCCCGCACGTCCGTACCGCGGTGCACGACGCCTTCCGCCGTGCCGCGGTGAGTCTGGAGGATCTCGACGGGTTCGAGGTGCATGACTGCTTCACCCCCAGCGAATACCTCGCGATCGATCACATCGGCCTGACCGGCCCCGGCGAGTCCTGGAAAGCCGTCGAATCCGGCGACATCGCCCTCGGCGGACGGCTGCCGATCAACCCCAGCGGTGGCCTCATCGGCGGCGGGCACCCGGTGGGCGCCTCCGGGATTCGGATGATGCTCGACGCCGCCAAACAGGTCAGCGACGTCGCCGGGGACTACCAGGTTGAGGGCGCGCGCCGGTTCGGCACCCTCAACATCGGCGGAAGTACCGCCACCACAGTAAGTTTCGTGATCGCCAACGCGGAGGTGTGATGGACGTCGAGATCGTCGGAAAGTTCCTGTCGACCCTGCCCGAGGACGACGACCACCCCTATCGGACCGGACCGTGGCGTCCGCAGACCACCGAGTGGCGCGCCGATGACCTGATCGCGGTCGACGGCGAAATTCCGGCCGACCTCGACGGGGTGTATCTACGCAACACCGAGAATCCCCTGCACCCGGCGCTGAAGTTCTATCACCCCTTCGACGGCGACGGGATGCTGCATATCGTGGGGTTCCGCGACGGAAAAGCTTTCTACCGCAACCGTTTCGTGCGCACCGACGGGTTCGAGGCCGAACAGGAGTCGGGCGGGCCGCTGTGGCCGGGGCTGGCCGAACCGCTGTCGCTGGCCCGGACCGACCACGGTTGGGGGGCGCGAACACTACTCAAGGACGCCTCCAGCACCGACGTCATCGTGCACCGCGGCAACGCGCTGACCAGTTTCTACCAGTGCGGTGACCTCTACCGGGTCGATCCCTACAGCGGAGAAACCCTGGGAAAGGACACCTGGAACGGCGCTTTCCCGTTCGACTGGGGGGTCTCGGCACACCCGAAGGTCGATGATCGCACCGACGAACTGCTGTTCTTCAACTACAGCAAGCAGGCCCCGTATCTGCACTACGGGGTGGTCGATGCCAACAACGATCTGGTGCACTACGTCGACGTTCCCCTGCCCGGCCCGCGACTGCCCCACGACATGGCATTCACCCGGAACTACGCCATTCTCAACGACTTTCCCCTGTTGTGGGACCCGGAGCTCTTGGAGCGGGACCTGCACGTCGCCCGATTCCACCGCGATATGCCGTCCCGATTCGCGGTGATCCCCCGCCGCGGGGGTGCGGATGAGATCCGCTGGTTCGAGGCGGACCCGACCTTCGTGCTGCACTTCACCAACGCCTACGAGGACGGCGAGGAGATCGTGCTGGACGGCTTCTACCAGGGCGATCCCGAGGCCGCCGACGACGGTACCGGCACCAAGTGGGAGCGGGCCTTCCGCTTCCTGGCACTGGACCGGATGCAGGCCCGCCTGCACCGCTGGCGGCTGAATCTGCGCACCGGCGCGTCGACCGAGGAACCGTTGAGCGAGAGCATCTCCGAGTTCGGCATGATCAATACCGCCCACAGTGGCGAGCCGTACCGGTACGCCTACGCCGCAACCGGTAAGCCCGGCTGGTTCCTCTTCGACGGGCTGATCCGCCACGACGTGGTAACTGGAAGCGAGCAGCGCATCAGCTTCGGTGACGGGGTCTACGGCAGCGAGACCGCGATGGCGCCCCGGTTGGGCAGCACCGCCGAGGACGACGGATATCTGGTGACCCTGACCACCGACATGAACGAGGACGCCTCGTACTGCCTGGTGTTCGACGCGGCGCGGCTGGAGGACGGCCCGGTCTGCAGACTGCGGCTTCCGGAACGGATCTCCAGCGGAACGCATTCCACCTGGGTGGCCGGGTCCGCCCTGCGGCGCTGGCGTGAGACCGACTCCGCCGCCGCCGCCGTCGGGCTGTAGTGGCGGGGTCTCGACCCACGGCATTGCACGCCGGCGACACCAACGCGATCGGCAGAATGCTGGGGCTGCTCGGCGACGAGTGGAATCTGCTGATCGTCCAGCAGTCGTTGATGGGCGCGACCCGCTACAGCCATTTCATGGCGCGGCTGCCCATCTCGAACTCCGTCCTCACCAGACGCCTGGGCGTGCTCGTGGTGGAGGGACTGCTCTCCCGCGATGGGGGCGGGTATTCGGCAACGGGGCGGGCGCGGTCGCTGTGGCCGGTGCTGCTGACAATCTGGGAATGGGAACGGACCTGGGTCGACGCGCACCGCGATCGCCTTCCGGCGATGCGCCACGAACGGTGCGGGCAGCTGTTCACCCCGATGCTGGAGTGTTCATGCTGCGGGGCCGCGGTGGGCACCGGCGATATCGACCTGAGGCTGGGCCCCAGCGGGACGTGGTCACGGTCGGCCCCGGTCGTCGCGACCCGCCGCCGCTCCGAGTCGGATTCCGCCGCCCGCCAGGGGGGACTGTTCCCCGAAACCATGGCGGTACTCGGAAATCGCTGGGCGGCAGCGCTTCTCGTCGCGTCATTTCTGGGTGCGACGCGCTTCACCGACTTCCAGCAGCAGCTGGGGGTACCGCCCAGCCTGCTGGCCGAACGTCTGCAGACGTTCTGCGCAATCGGGGTGCTGAACACTCCCGGCGACGCCGAGCGCGCGTGCTACCTGCTGACCGATAAGGGACGCGCCTTCGGCGGCGTCCTGGTGGCCGCCCTGCAGTGGGCCCAGCGGTGGTTCCTGGCTCCGGAGGGTCCTGCCGTGGTGCTGCGGCACCGGGGCTGCGGCGAGGTTCTCGACGCCGTCTTGGCCTGTGATCGGTGCGGCGCCAGGCTGACCGGGGCCGAGGTCGGGGTCACTTTGGCGGAAGCAGCTGGAATCCCTTGAGGATCTCCGCGGAGTCCTTGGCGAAGGTCTGGTTGTCCGGCTTGACAGTCTGAACCGTCAGCGTCGCCACCCAGTTCACGTCCCCGGTCTTGTAGATCGCGCCAAGCTGACTCGCCGACCGCGGCGGCACGCGTGGAAGCTTCTTCCCCATGTTGATTTCGGGCGCGGTGTAGGTGCTCGAGAGCGCCGGTGCACCGCAGACCTCGGCGGGGGTGGACGTCATATCGGTGAGCTTGAGCTTCTTGGTCAGCTGTTCGTTCTGTGCTTCCAGGATCAGCTCGGGCTTGCCCTTGTGAGGGCCCAGCCGCTGCAGGGTCACCACGGCGTTCGGGGTGAATCCGTCCGCGGCCAACCCGGGGTTGCGAATGGCGAAGCGGATCTGCTCGTTGTCCATCTTGGTGCTGCGTTCCCAGCCCTGCGGAAGCGGAACGCGCATTCTGGGCTCCTGGTCGGTCCGGGTGGGAACGTCGGTCAGCGGCGCCGCAACCGACTGACACTTGTCGGCGCTGGCCGCATCACCCGAACATCCCGCGACCGTCAGCGCGAGCACACCCGCCAGCCCTGCCGCGAGTGTCCGCGCCTGCCAACCATTCACATCAGCCATCCACATCCGCCCGCCATCCACGTCCCTTCGAAACCCGCAACAGCCTACCGGCGTACGCCGGGCACGGTCCGGACCGCCGCGGAGTCATCGGCTGAGCAGCGCTGACGCCAACGCCCATACCGAACTGGCCAGCCCACTCACGACACATGCCGCACCCAGGTAGAACCCGTAACCCGCCGCGACCGGCCCACTGACGTTGACATGGAAGTACCACCAGGTGAGCACCGCGAGAAGCAGAGAGATCACCACCGCCGCCGACGCCGCCAGCCGGGACGACAGCCCGCGCGCGGCGAGCGCGCCGAGCACCAGGAGCACCGAGGCGAGCAGGACGATCAGTTGGCCCGCGCCGAACCGCGGCGGCAGCGAGATGCTGCCGAACGTGCCGCCGATGGCGCTGGCCCGCCCGCCGCCGTGCGCGGCGGTGGTCAACCAGGGCAACCAGACGCTGACCGCCAGGCCGGCGGCGCATACCGCGACCACCCAACCGGGACGCGGGGGTGCCATCAGACGACCTTAACCCGCACCGGCTGGGGACCGGTGCGCCGATTTCCCAGTACCGTTTCGGCCATGCGCGGTCACATCATCGTCTGCGGCCAGGATGCGCTCGCCAGACGGATCATCGACGAGCTCAACGATGAGGAGCGCTCGGTGGTGCTGTTGGACGCCCCGACCGCCCTGGAGGCCGCCGGGGTCACCACCGCCCACGCGGTGATCGCCGCCGCCGCCGACGACGCTGTCAACCTCGAGGTCGCGTTGCTGGCCCGGCAGGCCAGTCCCACCGTCCGGGTGGTCGCACGATTGTCGAACACCGTCCTGCACCAGGCCATGAACGACGGCGCGGGGCCCGGCGCCGTGCTCGACGTCGCCGATCTGGCCGCTCCGTCGGTGGTCGAGGCCCTGCTCGGCCGGACCGCCCACACCATCACCGCGGGCGGGGTGGATTTCGTGGTGTCCAGCGACACCGTCACCCGCAACGGCACCCTGCGCGAACTCTACGGGCCCCTCGCCCCGGTGGCGGTGGTGCGCGGCGAGGGTGCCCCGAGCCCCGGCGAGGTGGTCCCCTGCCCGCATCCCGACGTCGAGGTGTTCCGGGGGGACCGGGCCACGGTGATGGGACCCGCTGAGGAACTGCACCTGCGGGGATTGCCGGTGGGCGCAGAGGGGGATCCCGCCCTCGCACGACGCACCCCGCCGGTGCGCGCCTTCGACGGGGCGCGCGCGTTCCGCGAGGACATGAACCCGATGTTCTACGGGTCGCTGGTGGTCGCACTGACCATGCTGCTGGGCTCCACGGCAGCGCTGCGATTCGGCTTCCGGCCGGAGATGAGTTGGCTCGACGCGCTGTCTTTCGCCACCGAGACGCTGACCACCGTCGGCTACGGCGACTTCAACCTGCTCGGCCAGCCGACCTGGCTGCGGATCTGGGGCGTGGTGATGATGCTCAGCGGTATCGCGATCATCTCGATCATGGTGGCCTTCATCGCCGATGTCCTGCTGTCCCGCCGGCTGTTCGAGGCCGCCAACCGGCAGCGGGTCAGCCATCTACGCCAGCATGTCGTGGTCGTGGGTCTGGGCTCGTTCGGCGTCCGGGTCGCCGGGATGCTCAAGGATGCCGGGCATTCCGTGGTGGTCATCGAACGCGACGAGGACAACCGCTACCTGTCCGCAGCGGCGGAGATGCACATCCCGGTGATCTCCGGCGACGCCACCCAGCGCACCACCCTCACGGCGGCCGGCGTACAACGCGCCCGGGCCGTCGCCGTGCTGACCGAGGACGACATGGTCAACATCGAGACCGGCCTGGTCCTGCGCGAGATGACCCGGCCGGCCGAGGCCACCGAGGAATCCCGGATGCCCATCGTCCTGCGGATCTATGACCGCGCGCTGGGGGCCGCGGTCGGCCGCAGGCTGGACTTCAACCACGTGCGCTCCACCGTTGACCTGGCCACCCCGTGGTTCATCGGGGCCGCGATGGGCCTGGATGTGCTGGGCACCTTCTCGGTCGGCCAGCGGTCCTTCATGGTGGGCGGAGTCCGGGTGGCATCCGGCAGCGAACTGGACGGGATGCGGATTCTCGAGTTGTCCACGCTCACCCGGGTGATCGCCGTGGAACGCGACGGCGGGGCCGCCGAACTGCACCCGCAACCGGACCGCAGCTTCCGGGCCGGTGACACCGCCTACCTGGTGGGGCCGTACCACGAATTGCTGGAGACGCTGCGCAAGGGACAGCGCGGCCGGCGTGCCCGCAAGGCGCCACCGCCGGTCGGCATCATCGAACGGCTAGGACTCGGCCCCGCCGAGGCCGAGCACCCGTGAGGCGTTGCCCTTGAGGATCAACGACAGCACCTCGGGGTCGAGGTCGAGGGCGGCGAAGTCACGCCGCCATCGCTCCAGCGTGATGTAGGGGTGATCGGTGCCGAAGAGCGCCTTGGTGCGCAGCTGTCGACCGAGGGCCCGGACAAGCTGGGGCGGGAAGTATTTCGGCGACCATCCGGACAGATCGACGTAGCAGTTGGCCTTGTGCGAGGCAATGGCGATCTGGGCGTCGACCCAGGGCACCGCCGGGTGCGCCATCACGATCGTCAGATCGGCGAAGTCGGCGGCGACATCGTCGAGCAACATCGGATCGGAGTAGCGCAACTTGATGCCGTGACCGCCGGGCAGGGCCGAACCCAGGCCCGTCTGACCGGTGTGGAACAACGCCGGCACACCGGCATCGGAGATCGCCTGGTAGATCGGGTAGAACCGGCGTTCGTTGGGCTCGAAACCCTGCAGGCTGGGGTGGAACTTGAAGCCGCGCACACCGAACTCCTCGACGAGTCGGCGGACCCGCCGCACCGCGGCCTCGCCGTCCCACGGGTCCACCGTGCCGAAGGGGATGAGCACGTCGGAGTGCCGCGCCGCGCCCTCGATCAGTTCCTCGACCGAGTTGGGCCGGTGCCCGGAGGCGGTCCGGGCGTCGCTGGTGAACACCACCGCGGCGGTGTTGTGCCGACGGTAGTGCGCGGCGAGGTCGTCGACCCCGGTGCGGAGGTCGGGCCCCAGCTTGAAGTAGCGACCGGTGGCTTCGGCGAGCACCGGGTCGTAGGCGCAGTGACCGGCGGAGTCGATCTCGACATGGGTGTGGAAGTCGATGGCTTCCACCGCGTCGAGATCGACCCCGCACTCGTATCGGATACTCACCGACGTTCGTCCTCCGCGACGAACGTCGAGGTGAACCGGTTCAACGACTCCTTGATGTCGCCGCGCAGCGCGGCCGCGACCAGCATGCCGATCGGACCGAACAGAGCGGGGCCGCCGAGATGGACGTCCATGGTGACGACCGAAGCGGCCCCGCCCTTGTCGGCGGCCTTCGTGCTGGGGCGGACCTTACCGACCAGCTTGACCTTGACCCCGCCGACGCCGACACCGTCCAGCGTCATGGTCTGCGGGGGGTCGAAGTGGACGATGGTCCATTTCACCCGGTTCGGCATGCCCTTGACCTCGACGATGGACTCCACCACGGAGCCCTTGACGAGATTGTCCGGCAACGTCGAACGCCAGACCCGGTGAATGGTCAGCCACTCCTTGTACCGGGAAAGGTCGGAGGCGTGTTGCCACGCCTCCTCCGGAGATAGCGGAACGTCTACGGAGACCGAGACCTTCGCCATCGGGAGTTACTGGCCGTCGACCTTGTCGGCAACCTTCTCGGCGGCATCCTTGACGTCGGTGGCGGCGTTGTGGGCCGCGTCCTTGACATCGGTGGCGGCGTTCTCGGCGGCATCCTTGGCCGCACCAGCGGCATCCTGCACCTTGTCCACCGCGGTGTGCGCAGCGCCCTGGACCTTGTCGATGGTCTCGGAGATCTTGCCGCCGGTCTTCTCGTCGATGAAGTCGCCGGCCTTGTCGATGGTGGCCTCGATCTTGTCGGCGTTCTCCGAGATCGCGTCCTTGGCCTTGTCGACGGTGTCGGCGATGGCATCCTTGGCTTTGTCGATGAAGGACATGTGGTCACCCTTTCACGGTGGTTTGAATGTGTGCATTCGCTGGGGCCGGCCGGTTGTCCGGCTGAGGTCCCCGCGTCAATCTACGCACCGGACTCAGCCCGGCGCCACAGGTGTCTCGGTTCCCCGAGAACCCGGCCCTGAATCCACCAGGACGCCTCGATCAGGGCGGCCGCGGCGACGCCGAGGAGTACGGCGGTGGTGGTCAGCGCCGGGTCGGACGGGTCGAGCATGAACGTCCTGCGAGCCAGTGGCAGCGCGAAGATCACCAGGTAGCCCAGCGCCGACGCTCCGACGAGTCCCACCCGCCACCACTGGTAGGGCCGGGCCACCACGGCCAGCACCCACATCGCCCCGATCAGCAGCGTGATCAGCGCCGCCGTGGAGGCCTGGGTCTGCTGGACCGGGCTGCCGTCGCGGCCCGGGTAGGCCAGCAGGTAGGACGCGAAGGTCGCAAGGCCGATGACGATTCCGGCGGGGAGCGCCGAGGTCATCACCCGCCGCACGAATCCGGTTTTCGCGCGTTCGTTGTTGGGCGCCAGGGAGAGCACGAAGGCCGGAATCCCGATGGTGAACCAGGCCGCGATCGTGACATGGATCGGCTGGAACGGGTAGAGCAGCGGTTCGGAGTGCAGCAGGTGCGACGCCAGGCCCCCCAGTCCGATCAGCAGCGCCAGCAACACCGAGTACACCGTCTTGGTCAGAAAGAGGTTGGAGACCCGTTCGATGTTGCCGATGACCCGGCGGCCCTCGCCCACCACGTAGGGCAGCGTGGCGAACTTGTTGTCCAGCAGCACGATCTGGGCGACCGCGCGCGAGGCCGGACTGCCCGATCCCATGGCGACGCCGATATCGGCATCCTTGAGGGCCAGGACGTCGTTGACTCCGTCGCCGGTCATGGCGACGGTATGGTCGCGCGACTGCAGGGCGTGGACCATGGACCGCTTCTGATCCGGCCGCACCCGGCCGAAGGTCGTATAGGTGGCCATGGTGTCGGCCAGAGCGTCGGGGTCGGCGGGCAACTCGCGGGCGTCGATGGTCTCGCCGCGCAATCCCAATGATCCGGCGACCGCACCCACCGACACCGCGTTGTCTCCGGAAATCACCTTCACCGAGACGTGCTGGTCGGCGAAGTACTCCAGGGTGGAGCGGGCGTCGGGGCGCACCCGTTGCTCCAAGATCACCAGGGCGACCGGGGTGACCCGGCCGGGGGCGTCCGCGCTGTCCACCCGGACGTCCGAGGCGCCCAGCAGCAACACCCGCAGACCGTGGGCGCCGATCTCCTCGGCCTGTTCGGCAACCGGAGAGTCGGGGTCCAGCAACACGTCCGGGGCGCCGATCACCCAGTTCCCGTTGTCTCCGTAGGAGGCTCCGCTCCATTTCGTCGCCGATTTGAAGGGCGCCACCGCCGCCGCGGTCCATCCGGGCGGCTGCGGATAGGCCTCCGCGATGGCCTGCATGCTGGCGTTCGGGCGAGTGTCGTCGGCCGCCAGCGACGCCAGCACGGCACCGACCTGATCCGCGCTCGCCTCGGCCAGCGTCCGGGCCTCCGAGAGTCGCATACCGTTCTCGGTCAGCG
>SYAB01000261.1 GCA_005787665.1 Actinomycetota bacterium | reverse complement strand
GCTGATCACCCATCCGGCCACCACCACCCACCGGGCGATGGGCCCGGAGGGCCGGGCTGCCATCGGACTGGGCGACGGCGTCGTGCGGATCTCCGTCGGGCTGGAGGGCACTGAAGACCTGATCGCCGACCTGGACCGCGCGCTGAGCTGACCCGCCCCCTGCCCCCCGCCCCCGCCCCCCCTGGCCCCTGGTGCCTGGCCCCTGGCGCGAGCGTGCGTGTCGGCACGCCAACACGCCGCCGGGGCGGGCTCTTGACGCACGCTCAGGCCGCGGAAGCCCGGTCGAGATGGGCGCGGATGCGGTTCACCAGGGCGTGCTGGCGTCGTCGGACGTCGTCGCGCACGATCGGTACGACGATCCAGCCGAGGTCCTGAAGCGCCGCTACTTTTTCCCGGTCGCGCCAAAGGGCGTCGGTGCCGGCATGCCACTGATCGCTGTCGTACTCGGCGGCGACCATTCGGTCCGGCCAGGCGAAATCGAGGCGCCGCAGCCGTCCTCCGGCGTCCCGTACCTCGTACTGCAGAGCCGGGGTCGGCAGGGCGCCGTCGATCATCACCAGGCGGGCCTCGCTCTCCATCGGCGATTCCGCCCGGCCGTCGGCGAACGTGAGCAATTCGCGGACCCGGACGATGCCGCGCCTTCCGGTCTGGGCAGTCACCGCGTTGCTCAGTCCGGCACGATTGCATTGCCCGGATCGCAGGGCAGCGTCCAGGGTGGCAAGACTCCGGGGCCTGGGCAGCGCACGCGCGACCTCGACGGCGGTCCACGCCGGCGCAGTGGTGAGCCGCCCGGCGACCCGCCTCAGCGGTGCCCCGTCCCGGCGATGCACGACCAGACCCGGAACGGGTCTCAGTTGGTGACCCTCGGGATTGAGCACGTGAAGATCGGATCGGTTCTCGGTGTCAAAACCCCATGCGCGCGCTGCGGTATTCAGGCAGATCGCCACATCCGTTCCGCTCGTGAGGTCGAGGGCCCGCAGTCGTGTGGTGATGTCGGCAGGACCCAGGCTGTAGACGCCCCGCCAGATGTGTTCCAGCACAGCGGCATTGCGCAACTGCTGCAATTGTCGGCGGCTCATCAGGTGGAGAAGCTGGGCAGTTGTCGCCACCCCCGCCTGCCGTTCGAACAGTGCTGACATCGCTGACGTCGCGGGCTGCATCCGGCGATGCTGTCGCACGTATGCGCCACGCGAAAGTCGTCGTCCACCGGCCTGGGGATGGTGAAGGTGCGCGCAGTGACCGATGAGACGGCGCGTCGCCGTACCGACACGCACGCTCGCGGTAAGGGGGTGGCGGGCAGGGGGTGGCGGGCGGCCTATCCCGGGCCGTCGACCACGCCGGTGGCGTGCCTGGCCCGGCGCTCGTAGGCGGCCCGCGCGTCGGTGTCGAGGTCGAGGAATACCCGGGAGGTGCCCATCTTCCCCGACAGCCAGCGCCGTCCGCGGGGCGGCAGGAACGCCGTGCCCGCGGCGATGAAGCGCAGCGGATAGGGCACCGACACCGATGTCTTCGGCTTATCCAGGGTGCGCACGACCGCCGCGGCGATGTCCTCGGGTTCCACCGGTTTGGTCATCCCGCCGGTCGCGGTGCCCGAGATCAGTTCGGTGTTGGTGAACGTCGGCATCACGCAACTGACGGAGACGCCCTGCGGGGCGAACTCGTCGGCGAGGGCCGTCGACAACCCGACGACGGCGAATTTCGTTCCCGCATAGAGGGCCTGGCCCGGGACGGCCAGCATTCCGGCGAGCGAGGCGATGTTGACGATGTGGCCGCGCCGGCGCCGGACCATCTCCGGAAGCACCAGCCGGCAGCCGTTGAGCACGCCGTAGAAGTTCACCTCGACGGCCGATCGGACGGCCGTGTCGGTGAGGTCGAGGAAAGGACCCACCGGCATCACTCCGGCATTGTTGATCAGCACGTCGATGTGCCCGCCGCCATCGGCGCGGGCTTTGTCCAGAAACGTCGCGAACGACTCTGGGTCGGCGACGTCGAGCGGGTGACCCGACACCGGCCCGAGGTTGCTCAGTGCGGCCACGGCGGATTCCTCCAGGGCGACGTCGCGGTCCCCGATCACGACGCGTGCGCCGCGGCGCAGCAGGGCACGGGCGGTGGCGAAGCCGATCCCGCGGGCCGCGCCGGTGATCGCGATGGTGGCGCCCTTGACGTTGTCCATGGCGCCGAACTCTAAACCGAACACGTCCGGCGAATGGCGCGTGGCCGCTGCCCGCGTCGGCGGTGGCCGTCAGTAAGCTCAGCGCTGTGGAACTCAATGGAGCTAGCGCAATCGTCACCGGTGGGGCGTCAGGTATCGGCGCCGCCACCGCACGTCAGTTGGCCGACCTCGGCGCACGGGTTGTCATCGCCGATATGCAGGCCGAACGGGGACAACAACTCGCCCACGAGATCGGCGGTGTCTTCGTCGCGGTCGACGTCACCAAGACCGAACAGATCGAGGACGCCGTCAACACCGCGATGGATCTGGGTCCGCTTCGCGCGCTGGTGAACTCCGCCGGCGTCGGTTGGGCGCAGCGCACCATCGGCAAGGACGGCGAGTTCGCCTCGGCCCATAACCTCGACGCCTACCGGAAGGTCATTGCGATCAACCTGGTCGGCACGTTCGACTGCATCAGACTGGCGGCCACCGCGATGAGCCGCCTGGAGCCGACCGGCACCGGTGAGCGTGGCGCGATCGTGAACATGACCAGTGTCGCGGCGTTCGACGGGCAGATCGGCCAGGCGTCGTACTCGTCGTCGAAGGGTGGAGTCGTCGGTCTGACGCTCCCGGTGGCCCGCGACTTGGCCGCCGTGGGGATCCGGGTCAACACTGTCGCACCCGGCCTGATCGACACGCCCATCTACGGCGAGGGCGAGGCATCCGAAGCCTTCAAAGCCAAGCTCGGCCAGTCCGTGCTGTTCCCGCATCGGCTCGGCAAGCCCGAAGAGCTGGCCTCGATGGTCATCGAGCTGATCACCAACTCGTATATGAACGCCGAGGTGATCCGGGTCGACGGTGGCATCCGGATGCCACCGAAGTAACCCCGACATCAGCAGCGTGGGGCGTCGGCGGGGACCGTCGGTTCGGAGACTGGCGGCGATTGCCGCCGCCGTGACGATCGCACTCGGCGCAGACACCACAGGGATCACCGAGGATGCGCGCACCATCACCGGTCCGTACGCCCGGTTGCTGGCCGCCTCCACCGATCTGGGTCCGGCACGCCGCGACCGCGTTCAACTCACCGCGGAATTGCGCGGCGCCCCCCGGCGTCTCAACGCCTGGGCGCGGCAGCACGGCCTGGATGTGCGTTGGCGTGCCGGCGAGCCGTGGGCCGTCATCGAGGGACCGCCCGCCGCGGTGGGCAATGCCTTGGACATAGCAGTCCGCGACTATCGCGGTCGGAGCGGACAGGTGTTCTACGCATCTGCGCAGCAGCCAAGGGTTCCGTCCGCCCTGCGTCACGAGGTCGCGGGACTGGGGCGCATCCTCAGCTTCACCCCGGCCCGCAACGCCCATCGGTGGGCTTTGCCACTGGACGTTCCCGACCAGGGTCTGTCGCCGGAGGCCCTGCTGCGGACCTATGACGTCGAGCCGTTGGCGCGGAAAGGTTTCACCGGCAAGGGCATTACCGTGCTGGTGTTCGCCTTCGACGGCTTCGATCAACCCGACCTCGACATGTTCACCACGATGTTCGGGCTGCCGTCGTTCACTCCGGAGGTGTTGGGAGACATGCCCTCCCAGCGCAGCGGTGAGGCGACCATGGATCTACAGGCCATCCATGCGATCGCCCCGGATGCCCGCAAGGTCCTCGTCAACGCTCGGCCCACCGTCGCCGCCGGCGCCTACGAGAAGCTCGCTGCGCTGATGGACGAGGCCGACCGGCGTTACCCCGGGGCGGTCTGGAGCTTCTCGATCGGCTGGGGCTGCGACAAACTTATCACCGCCGCCGACCTCGCTCCGGTGCGCTCGGCATTGCGGTCCGCTCATCAGCGTGGCACCACCGCCTTCAACGCCAACGGCGACCTCGCCGGGCTGGAATGCAAAGGGGGCGAGCACTGGTCGACCCCGCCGGACGCCGACGAGATCGGTCTGGACGCCGTCGCGTCGGTGCCGGAGATGACCAACGTCGGCGGAACAAGCCTGTCGACCGACCGTTCGGGTACCTGGCTGTCCGAGCAGTCATGGTTCGACGTACCGCTGTCGCAAGGTACCGGCGGCGGGATGTCGAATCTGTTCGAGCGTCCGGTCTGGCAGGACGGGCTCACGGTGGGCGCCCGAGGGGATCGCCGGCTCACCCCGGACATCGCCGCGGTCGCCGATCCCGAGACCGGGGTCAAGATCGTCTTCGGGCAGCAGGTCACGGTCGGGGGAGGAACCTCGCTGGCCGCGCCGGTGTGGGCCGGTATGGCCGCGGTGATGAATCAGTACCTGCTCGCCAACGGCGGCCGCCTGCTCGGCGATCTCAACCCGCTGCTGTACGAGATCCTCGAGGGCGCCAGCCTGCCCGGCTTCCGCGACATCACCCTCGGAGGCAACGCCGTCAACGACGCCCTGCCAGGCTATGACCTCGTCACCGGCCTGGGTACACCGCGCATCGCAGGCCTTGCTGAGAACCTGTTGGCACTGCAGAAGTCCTGGATCGGTGTGCGGTGAGCGGCGGGCCCGCCGTGCGGTGCCGCAGTTGCGGCGACACCGTGGCGGCCGGGGTGTTCTGCGGCGAGTGCGGGGCCCGGCTGATCCCACGCCGCGGCGACCGCCCGGCCTGGCTGCGGCCGTCGGCCTTCTGCGCGGCACCGGAGGAATCGGTGTTCCGGCCCGCGCTAGCCAGTTCGCTGTTCCCACACGTGACGGCGTCGACCCGCCGCGCGGTCACCGCCGGGGTGATTCTGATCGTGGTCGCGCTGGCCGGTCTCGCCCAGGCGCAGTTACCCGGCGCCCTGATCTCCGTTGCGACACTGGGGCTTCCGCTGCTGATGTTGCTCTGTTGGCGAAACGCGGGGGTGCTGGCCGGCATTCCCCGGTGGGCGCTCGGTCTCACCGTCGCCCTTGCCATCGGAACTGCCGTCGGTTGGGTGGTGCTGACCGACGATCTCGTGGTGCGCCAGGCCGGGTCGGCTTTCGACGCCGGGTCGGCCGGACGTCGGGTGCTGCGGGACGGATTCGGTGTCGCCGAAGGCGGCGCGTTGTTCATGCTGGCGCCGGTCGTCGTCGTGCGGTTGCTGTGGCGATCCCGCCGGGACGTACTCGACGGCTTCGTCCTGGGGATGCTCGGCGCGTTGCTGTTCACCGCGACCGCCACCCTGACCCGGCTGGCGCCGCAGTTGCTGGCCGGACCCGTCGCCCGCAGTGAACCCGTGCACTGGCTGATGTTCGAGGCGGCGGTTCGCGGCGTGACGGTACCGCTCACCGCGGCGTGTGCGGGCGGGCTGGCCGGAACCGCCCTGTGGTTCACCCGTGCCCGCGCGGCCAGCCGGCCCGGCCGCCGGGTGATCATCGCTGCCGTAACCCTATGCGCGGTGGTGGTTCTCGCGGTATACGCCGCGGTCGGTCGGGCCGACATCGAGGGTGTGTCACAGTTGGCGGCGCTGTCCTGGCATATCGCGATGGCGATCGTCGCGATCATCGCGGTTCGCATCGGAGTTCAACTCGCGCTGCTCCTCGGCGCGCACGGCCCATGCTCGGCGGCGCCATTCCGATGCCCGAACTGCGGTAAGCCGGAGCCGGCGACGGCATTCTGCCCGGACTGCGGGGTGGCCATCGGTGCCGGCGTGCGGAAACAGGTGAGTCCCGCGCCGAAACCGGCGCGCGTCGTCGCGGTCTGGCTGGTCGGCCTCGTCGGAGTCTGCGCAATCGTCGTCGGGGTGCAGGCCCTGATCGTCAAGCCGTTGCCTCGGTACAACTGCCCGCCCGACTGCGGACGTCCGCCATCCGGCGTACCCGTGGCGGCCAACCCGCGGTTCACCTCGCCTAGTGGGGAGTTCTCGGTCGCTTACCCCGGCCCCGGAAGCAATTTCGTCGTCACCACCGATGCGGCCGGCGTGACCGCTCGGTTCACCGCCGGTGACGGCGGGGTGATGCGGCTGACCGGCGAACCGGCGGCGGGCCGCACCGCGACGCATGTCGCCCGGGCTTATCTGGCCTCGACGTTCCCGGCCGCGCAGATCTCCTACGAGATCCCCAACGCGAAACTGGGCTTTCAGGACGGCTATGGCCTGGTCGCCGACGTGTTCCCGAACGACCTCGACACCCGCTTCACCCGGACCCGGGTCGTCGTCATCGCCGCGGTGAAAAACGACATCGCCCTTATCGCCGGCGGCGCCGGTCCCCACCGGCAATTCGGGCCCGACTCCGGACCGGGCCGGCCCTCGCCGGCCAACGTGCAGATCGCCGAGGAGATGGGGCGCTACGTGAACAGCTTCATGTGGGCGGGCGATCCGCCCCGTTGACAGCCGGTTCGGCGCTGTCGGCCGGGGTCAGTTCGGCGTGACCTCACCGGCGGCCGGGCCCCCGGTGATCACACAGTTGATCGAGTTGTTCGGGTTGTGGCAATCCGTCGGATTCGGGGGGTTGAACGAGTTCGGCGCCGTGGTCATGCTCGTCCGCACCACCTTCTCGGTCGGGGACGGTGTCGTCACGCTGGTTTCGGCCGGCTTCTCCGAGGACGGGCTGCAGGCGACCGTGAGGGTACCCATCCCCACCACCGCCAGCGCGCCGATGACGAACGAACCGGATCGCACGGTGTTTCCACGCATTTCGATCAACCTTCGGAATCTCTGTGGATATCGAACGACAACTGGTTGTACCAGCCTAACAGAGCAGAGCGATCGGGACACCGGTCAACGCGGTCCGCCGGCCTGCCGGACGGCTTCGGCGATCGGCCCGCTCCACGGTGCGCCGTGACCGGGGATGAGGGTGTCGGTGCCGACGCCCGCGAGCACCTCGAGGCTGCGCCGGCAGTCCGGGTCGCTGTGGTTGAACATCGAAGGCAGAAGTTGCGGTCCGGATCGGCGTAACAGCGGATGGCCGGTCACCAGGGCGTCCCCGGTCACCAGTACCCCGTCCACGACGTAGGAGCAATGGCCGCTGGTGTGACCCGGTGTCGGAATGGCCACCGGTCGGCCGGGCAGGCTCGCGGCGATGTCCGCACTCAGCGCCCGGGCGGTGGGGATGCCCTCGCGCACCAGAGCGCCCTTGAGTGCCAACTGCGCCGACCACGCCAACCAGTCGGGACGCCAGGCCCTCGTCATCAGTGCGATCGGCGAAACCTGTTGCAGGTATTCCCTTTTGGCGTGTCCCACCTCGCCGGCATGGCAGTAGACCGGCGTCCCGTGGCGCTTGGCGAACCAGATCGCGGTTCCGAAATGGTCGATGTGGGCGTGGGTCAGCAGGATCGCGGTCACGTCGCCGGGCCGGTGACCGACCTCGCGCAACGACGTCAGAACATCGTCACGACTGCCCGGAAAGCCGGCGTCGATGAGCATGATGCCCTTCTCGTCGGTGACCAGAGTCCAGTTGACCAGCGGCGTCCGGGCGAGGTGGACGCGGTCGGTGACGGTGGTCAGCACCGGGGCCATGTCAGAAGTTTAGGCAGCGTTGGAGTAGAAACGAGGGCGTGGCTGAACTGAGACTGGGATACAAGGCGTCGGCGGAGCAGTTCGGTCCGCGTGAGTTGGTCGAGCTCGGTGTTCTCGCCGAGTCGCACGGCATGGACAGCGCCACCGTCAGCGATCACTTCCAGCCGTGGCGGCACGAGGGCGGGCATGCCCCGTTCGCGTTGTCCTGGATGACCGCTGTCGGGGAGCGCACGAAACGGATCACCCTGGGCACCTCCGTGCTCACCCCCACCTTCCGCTACAACCCCGCGGTGATCGCCCAGGCCTTCGCCACGATGGGCTGCCTGTACCCGGGTCGGGTGTTCCTCGGCGTCGGCACGGGCGAGGCGCTCAACGAGATCGCCACCGGCTTCACCGGCGAGTGGCCGGAGTTCAAGGAACGCTTCGCCCGGTTGCGCGAGTCGGTGCGGCTGATGCGGGAACTCTGGCGCGGCGGCCGGGTTGACTTCGACGGCGAGTACTACCACCTCAAGGGCGCCTGTCTCTACGACGTTCCCGAGGGTGGGGTGCCGGTGTATGTCGCCGCCGGCGGCCCGGCGGTGGCCAAATACGCCGGTCGGGCCGGTGACGGGTTCATCTGCACCTCCGGCAAGGGCGAGGAGCTCTACACCGAGAAGCTGATTCCCGCCGTCCGCGAGGGTGCTGCCGCCGCCGAACGCGATGCCGATGCGATCGACAAGATGATCGAGATCAAGATCTCCTATGACACCGACCCCGAAGCCGCGCTGAACAATTGCCGGTTCTGGGCGCCGCTGTCGCTGACCCCCGAGCAGAAACACAGCGTCTCGGATCCGATGGAGATGGAGCGGCTGGCCGACGAGCTGCCGATCGAGCAGGTCGCCCGTCGCTGGATCGTCAGCTCCGACCCCGACGAGGCGGTCGAGAAGGTCGCCGCATACCTGGGCTACGGACTCAACCATCTGGTGTTTCACGCCCCGGGCCACGACCAGCGCCGGTTCCTGGAACTCTTCGAGCGCGATCTTTTGCCCCGGCTGCGGAAACTGGGCTGACGCGGCGTCCGATGAGGGATGCTGTCGTCGTGACGAGTGGTCCCGCCATGACAGGTCCGACCGCGATCTACGTCGCCTCCCCGGAAGGCGAGACCGGGAAGTCGACGGTCGCTCTGGGCCTCGTCGCCCGCCTGTCCGCCCTGGTGCCCAAGGTCGGGGTCTTCCGGCCCATCACCCGTCGTGAGGACCGCGACTACATCCTGGAACTACTGATGGCGCAGAGCGACGCGGGCCTGACCTACGAGGACTGTGTCGGGGTCACCTACCAGCGCCTGCACGAGGACACCGAGGGGGCGATCGCCGACATCGTGGATCGCTACCACGCGGTCGCGGACCGTTGCGATGCCGTGGTGATCGTCGGTTCGGACTACACCGATGTCGCGACCCCGACCGAGCTGAGCGTCAACGCCCGCATCGCGGTCAACCTCGGCGCCCCGGTGGTGCTGTCGGTGCGCGGCTTTGACCGCACTCCCGAGGAGATCGCGCAGACCATCGAGTTGTCGATGGCCGAACTGGCCGCCCAGCACGCCCACACCGCCGCCGTGGTGGCCAACCGATGCCGCCCCGACCAGTTGGATGCGGTCGCCGAGTCGTGCAAGCACCTGGGCGCGCCGGTGTATGTGATCCCCGAGGAGCCCTTGCTGGTGGCGCCGACCGTCGGGGAGCTCCAGACCGCGGTCGACGGCGTCCTGGTGCATGGCGATCCGGCCCTACTGGGCCGGGAAGTCCTGCACGTCATGGTGGCCGGCATGACGGCCGAACACTTCCTGGAGCGCCTGCGCGAGGGGGCGGCGGTGATCACCCCCGGCGACCGGTCCGACGTCGTGCTCGCGGTGGCCAGCGCGCATGCCGCCGAGGGGTTTCCGTCCGTCTCGGCCCTGATCCTCAACGGCGGGCTTCCGTTGCACCGCGAGATCGCCCGGCTGGTCACCGGGTTGAGCCTGCGCGTGCCGATCATCGCCACCGAACTCGGGACGTTCGCCACCGCCGGCGCGGTGGCCAACACGCGCGGTCGGGTGACGACGAGTTCGGAGCGCAAGATCGATACCGCACTGCACCTGATGGACCGCCACGTCGACATCGGTGATCTGCTGCAGCGGCTGGCCATCCCGATTCCCACGGTCACCACACCGCAGATGTTCGCCTTTCAGCTCATGGAGCGGGCGAGGTCGGACCGGAAGCGCATCGTCCTTCCCGAGGGAGACGACGACCGGATTCTGCAGGCTGCCGGCCGCTTGCTGCGGCGCGGTATCGCCCACCTGACGATCCTCGGTGACGAAGGTCAGGTGCGTTCCCGCGCAGCCGAACTCGGCGTCGACCTGTCCGCAGCGACCGTGATCAACCCTCGCACCAGCGAGTTGTGCGAGCAGTTCGCCGAGCAGTACGCCGAACTGCGGAAGAAGAAGGGGGTGACCGTCGAACAGGCCCGCGAGATCATCCACGACGTCTCCTACTTCGGGACGATGTTGGTGCACAACGACATCGTGGACGGCATGGTGTCCGGTGCGGCGCACACCACCGCCCACACCGTGCGCCCGGCGTTCGAGATCATCAAGACCCAGCCCGGGGTGTCGACGGTGTCGAGCATCTTCCTGATGTGTCTGTCCGACCGGGTGCTCGCCTACGGGGACTGCGCCATCGTCCCGGACCCGACGGCCGCCGAACTCGCCGATATCGCCATCAGCTCGGCGCGCACCGCCGCCCAGTTCGGGATCGATCCGAGGGTGGCCATGCTGTCGTACTCCACCGGTGAGTCCGGTACCGGCGCGGGGGTCGACAAGGTCAGGGCGGCAACCGAACTCGTTCGGGAGCGCGAGCCAAGTCTGCTGGTCGAGGGGCCCATTCAATACGACGCAGCGGTAGATCCGACCGTCGCGGCAACCAAGATGCCGGACTCCGACGTGGCCGGCCGGGCGACCGTGTTGATCTTTCCCGACCTCAACACCGGTAACAACACCTACAAGGCGGTCCAGCGCAGCGCCGGGGCGATCGCCATCGGGCCGGTCTTGCAGGGCCTCAACCCGCCGGTCAACGCCCTGTCGCGCGGGGCGCTCGTCGAGGACATCGTCTACACCGTCGCCATCACCGCGATCCAGGCCCAGGGGTCCTGATGGCGGACACCGTGCTCGTCCTCAACTCCGGATCCTCCTCGCTCAAATACTCACTTGTGCAACCCGATACCGGCGTGGCTTTGGTGGAGGGCATCGTCGAGCGGATCGGCGAGGTCGGCGGTGTCGCCGACCACGAGGCGGCACTGCGTTCGGCCTTCGACGTGATCGCCGCCGAAGGAAAGGCCCTCGCCGATCTCGGCCTGGTGGCCGTCGGGCATCGGGTGGTGCACGGCGGGCCGAACCTCTATCGGCCTACGATCGTCGACGACCACCTGATCGAGGAGTTGCGCGACCTGGCCCCGCTGGCGCCGTTGCACAATCCGCCGGCAGTGCTGGGCATCGACGTGGCCCGCAGGGTGCTGCCGGATCTTCCGCATGTCGCGGTGTTCGACACCGCGTTCTTCCACGACCTGCCGGCCGCCGCGGCCACCTATGCGATCGACCGCGACGTCGCGGCAAAGTGGCGCATTCGCCGCTACGGGTTCCACGGCACATCGCATCAGTTCGTCAGCAGTGCCGCAGCCGAATTCCTCGGCGCACCCATCGAATCGTTGAACCAGATCGTCCTGCACCTGGGGAACGGCGCCTCGGCGTCGGCGATCGCGGCCGGCCGGCCGGTCGATACCACCAGGGGTCTGACCCCGCTGGAGGGGCTGGTGATGGGAACCCGCTCCGGTGACATCGACCCCGGCATCATCGGCTACCTGTGGCGCACCGCGGGTATGGACGTCGGGGACATCGAGACGATGCTGAACCGGCACTCCGGGATGCTGGGTCTGACGGGGGAGATCGACTTCCGGGTGGTGCACCGGCGCATCGCGGACGGCGACGCCGACGCCCGGCTCGGCTACGAGGTGTACATCCACCGCCTGCGCAAGTACATCGGGGCTTACCTGGCGCTACTCGGTCGCGTCGACGTCATCTCCTTCACCGCCGGGGTCGGGGAGAACGACGCCGCCGTGCGCCGCGACGCCCTGACCGGACTGGGCCGCCTCGGCGTCGGACTCGACGAGGACCTCAACGCCGCTCCGGTCCTCGGCGCCCGCCGGATCTCGGCCGAGGCTTCGCCCACCACGGTGCTGGTGATCCCCACCGACGAGGAACTGGCCATCGCCCGGGCCTGCATGACAGTCCTGCCCTGACCCACCCTCGCGTCCCCACCCTCCCGCGAGCAGACACAAAGTACCCACGACACGCCGCAACTGGAGGTATTTCGTGTCTGCTCGCGGGTCGTGGTGACGGTCAGAACGTGGTGAGCGGACGAACCTGGTTGGCCAGATCGACCAGCGCATAGCGATGGGCCCGGGCGGTTGCCACCCTGGCCAGGCTGCGCAGGGAGGCCTCCACGCCGAGGCGCAGACCGTGATCGGTGAACGGAAACCCCAGAATCGGCGCGGGATCGGCGCGGTTTGCCGCTATCCAGTCCATTGCGGTGCCGAGAACCAGCGCGCGGATCTGCAGGACCCGGGGCTCGGTGCCTGGCAGGGCCTCGACCCGGCGGGCGGCGTCGCGGATCTGTTCCTCGGTCAGCTCATGGGCCGACCGCCCGGACAACAACGTCACCGCGCTGGTGAGTCTCGCGGTCGTGGAATGCCGTGAGCCCACTGGAACTTCGTCCAGCGTCGTCACCGCGCCCTCGCGGTCACCGCTGACCGACTGCGCGCGCGCCAGGCCGAAACCCGAGGAGATGATGTTGTTGTCGGTGTGCCAGACCGCCGCGTAGAACGGCCCTTCCTCGGACGTCCCCGCCAGTTCGGCGGTCGCTGCCAATGCGAGTTTGGGGGCGAGTTCGCCGGGGAAGGTGTCGAGAATCTCAGTGAAATGCTTTGTCGCCGAATGGTAGTCGCCGGTCAACAACTCGGAGACCGCCTTGAACCACACCAGCCGCCAGCGCCAGCCCACCCGGTCGGCTAGGGCCTCGAGCTTGCGACTCGCCTTGGCCACGTCCCCGAGGTCGAGCAGCGCACGCACCTCCATCAGCGGCAATTCCACCGAGTCGGCAAGGTCGACGCCGTCGGATTCCAGGCTGTCATGTCGGGCTGCCCGCAGCGAGTCGAGGGTCTGCACCGGCTGGGAGAGCACCGTCGCCGAGAGCACCGTTGCTGCGATATCTGTCGGGTCCACCAGCGGAACCGGCAGCGCGGTCACGATCTCCGGCGCCGTGAGCTTCGTGGCGTGTACCAGGCCGTCGAGATAGACGTCGGTATGGGCCACCAGCAGCTCCACGCCGAAGGTCGAACGAGTTCTGGTGAACGCGGTGGAAAGACCGGGCCGGGGCGTGCCGGTGTCGGCCGCCACCACCTCGCGCAGCACCCCGAGAAGTTGCGCGGACATCTCGTCGGCGCTGGCGAAACGTCGCCGCGGATCCGGGTCGGTGGCGCGGCGCAGCAGCCGGCCGAAGGAGTCATAGGTGGCCAGTACCGCGTCACCCTCGGGTAGGCCGTCGACGTAACGGCCGTTTCGGGTCCGCAGGTTCAGCGTCAGGGCGGCCAATGTGCGCCCGACGGTGTAGATATCGGTCTCGACGGTCGGTCCCGTGCGGACGATCTCGGGGGCCTGGTAGCCTGGGGTCCCGTAGAGGTACCCGAACGAGTTGATCCGGGAGACCGCACCGAGGTCGATCAACTTGAGCTGCTCCTCGGTCACCATGATGTTTTCCGGCTTGAGGTCGTTGTAGCACAACGCAATCGAGTGCAGATAGCTCAGCGCCGGCAGAATCTCGAGCATGTAGGCGATCGCCTCGGCAACAGGTAGCTTCTCCCCGCGAGCCGGTTTGAGCGACTTTCCGCCGACGTACTCCATCACGATGTAGCCGACCGGTTCCCCCCGCGCATCCGGGTGTTCGACGAAGTTGAAGATCTTCACGATCGAGGGGTGGGCCACCTCGGCGAGGAACTGTCGCTCAGCCATCGCGATGGCCTGGGCTTCGGCGTCACCGGAATGCACCAGACCCTTGAGGACGACGGGGCGCTCGTTGACGTTGTGGTCGACGGCCAGATAGACCCAGCCGAGTCCGCCATGCGCGACGCAGCCCTTGATCTCGTACTGGTCGGCGACCATGTCGCCCGGATTCAATTGGGGCAGGAAGGAGAAGACGCTGCCGCAGTGCGGGCAGGAGCCCTCTGACTCGCCGGCTCGCTCGGCGGTCGAGCGGCCGACCGGGCGCCCGCAATTCCAGCAGAACCGTTTGGACTCGGCGACCACCGGGTCGACCATCAGAGCTGACAGCGGGTCGATCTCGGGCACCCGCGGAATCTCGACCAGACCGCCGCCGAGACGGCGGGTGATCGCCGGCGCACGGGCTGCGGTGGCGGCGTGCTCCTCCACCTCGATCGGCTCACTGGAGGCCGCGTTCACCTCGTCGTCGTCGAAGTGCGGCCGGAATACGGCTTGTGTCGACATCGGGCGCAGGGTCGACACCGAGTCCATCCCCAGATCGGCAAGGCTGGCCGGCTGAGTTCCGACCTCCGGTTCGTGGGCTTCGGCGGTGTTCATCAGTCCACATACCTCGCGGCCGGGGGCGAGGGCGCGGGGCCGAGCACGGTCAGCCACTGCCGGTAGAGCGTGTCCCAGGTTCCGTCGTTGCGAATCCGCTCCAGGGTCCCGTTGACGAACCGGACCAGCCCGGTGTTGGCCAGGTTGATCCCGATCCCATACGGCGACTCGGACAAATTGGGTCCGACGATATGCAGGTAGGGGTCCTGGGCCACCAGTCCGGCCAGGATCGCGTCATCGGTGCTGACCGCGTCGACCTCGCGCTGTTGCAGTGCGACCAGACAATCGGCCCAGGTCACCACGCTCACGATGGTGGGCGGCGGTTCGATCTCCTGGACCCGTCGGAGCGACGTGGTGCCTTGCGCAATACACACTCGCTTTCCGGACAGGTCGTCAGGCCCTGCGATCTCGGACGCCCGCGGGGCCAGAATACGTTGGAACGCCATCAAATAGGCGGTGGAGAAGTTCACCATCTCTCGCCGCTCGCAGGTGATGGTCATGGTCCTGACGACGATGTCGACGGTGTTGTTCTGCAGGGCGGCGATGCGGTCCGCCGAGGACAGGATGCGATACTCCACGGCTGCCGGCGACCCGAAGATGTCGCGGGCCACCTCGCCGGCGATATCCACGTCGAAGCCGGCGACCTGGCCGGTGATCGGGTCGCGGAAGGACAGCAGGTTGCTGCCCACGTCCAGGCCGACCAGCAGGCGGCCCCGATCCCGGATCGTCGCCACCGCGGCGTCGGCCTCGGCCTGGGTGGCAAACGGCCGCAGACTGGCGGTGCGGTCGCAGTCCTCGGGATCCTGCTCCGTGGGCTTCGATTCCTCGGGCGCCAGTGTCTGCATCCCGGCGGGCGTGGGCGGCGCCAGTGTCGGGGCCGGGGGCGACGGTGGGTCGGTGGGCTCGCCACAGGCCGCGAGCGCCCCCGCCAAGGCCAGCGCTGCGATCAGCGACCTCGCCCGCGCACTCCGCGTCATCGTCTGCCTCGTCACCGGTACTCACTCATCCGCGGCCACAGGCCCAGGGCCACCGCCAGGGCGGCTCCCACCGACAGCACCGCCCCTCCGACGGTCGTGCCGGACAGCACCCGTCGGGCCGAGATGATGTCGTACCGCAATTGCTTACGGCTGTCCTGAATCCCCTGCGACAGTGCGTCATTGAGCTTGTCGAAGGCCGGAGTGGAATCATCCTCGCCGGTGCCCAGCGCCACCTGGGTGGCGGCCTGGTAGTTGCCGACCGTGATGTAGGCGTTGATTCTCTCGTCGGCCTGCCGCCACTTCTCCAGGAGTTGGTCGGCCTGCGCCAGCCCGCTGGTGTCGACGCTGCCCTTGCGTGCCAGGTAGGTGCTCAACTGCTGCTTCATCGTCTCGACGCGCTGGTAGTAGGAGCGCTTGCGGACATCCTCGTCGCCGCGCCGGATCAGGGACAGCGTCTCGTCGGCGCGGGCCTGCTGGGCGGTGATGGCCAGGTTGGTCACCGTGCGCAGCGAGTCCGCCGCGGTGTTCTTGGCGGCCCGGCTGCCCGCGGTGGAGATGACCAGGGCGGTGCCGACCCAGACGATCATCACCGCGATGGCGAGTCCGCCGACCACCAGCCCGATGTTCACCCGCCGGTTGGTCCGCCGTGCCAGCCAGCGATGAGCGAAGACGCCGAAGGCCAGCGTCGCGGTCACCACGATGATGACCGGCGCGGGAATTGTCGCCGACGCGGTGGTCTCGGTGTCCACGCGGGCCGATGTCGCCTCGTAGAGGCGCTGTGCGTCGGGCAGGATCTTGTCCTGCATCAGGGCGGACGCCTCGGAGAGGTAGGACGAACCGACCGGATTGCCCATCCGATTATTGGTCCGGGCGGTCTCGATCAGCCCCGTGTAGACAGCGAGGTGCGCATTGATCCGGCCGAGCAGTTCCACCACCGGCGGGTCGGTCAAGCCGCTGGAGGATCGGGTGACCGCAACCGCGGCCTCGGTGATGGCCTGCTCGTAACGTTGCCGCACCGCTTGCGGTTCGGCCCCCGCGATGAAGGCGGTGGCGGCGGCGGCGTCGGCGATCGACAGGGTGGTGTAGAGCTGTCCGGCGGCGAAGGCCAGCGGCTCGGTGTGGTCGAGGACCGTGCTCAGCTGGTTCTGGCGTTCGTTGATCGTGGTCGAGATCGCAAACGCGCTCAGGATGCCGAGTGCGGCCAGGATGACGCCGATGGCCAGGATGCGTCCGGGAGTGGTGTTGACGAACCACCACCGTGGGTGAGCGGGCTCGGTCGGCGTCCGTTGTGCCAACGGCTCAGTCGACGGATGCGCCAGCTCCACGGTCACCTCGGCGGACCTCGCTCCCTTCAGCCTGCTCTCATCGCGCTATAAGCAAAGTCTAAGAGCAGTCGTCCCGGAATGGCGCGGCATCGTCACCGTACGACGTCCGCGTGGCGCACCTATCCTGGTGTCGTGCGAGGTGACGGCGACGGTTGGGTGGTGTCCGACGCCGGAACTCATCACTGGGGCCGGTTCGGTGCGGCCGGGTTGTTGGTCCGGGCGCCGCGGGCCGACGGCAGTCCGGCGGTGCTTCTCCAGCACCGCGCTCCCTGGAGTCATCAGGGCGGAACCTGGGGATTGCCGGGCGGCGCCCTCGACAGCCACGAGGAACCCGAGGACGCCGCACTGCGCGAGGCCGAGGAGGAGGCCGGCCTGCACCGGGTGCACCTTCGGGTGCGGGCCCGGGTGAAGACCGCCGAGATCGTCGGGCCCGGCGGCGTCTACTGGCGCTACACCACCGTGGTCGCCGACGCGCCCGGACTGCTCGACACCGTGCTCAACCCGGAGAGTTCCGAGTTGCGCTGGGTTGCCGAGGACGAGGTCGCCGGGCTGCCGCTGCACCCGGGCTTCGCGGCGAGTTGGGACCGGCTGCGGATCAGCGAGGCGGTGCCGCCGCACTCCTGCGGTCTGGACCTGCCGCACACCCTGGAGGTCACCGAGATCGGGTTCGCCTGGTGCACGGCCGCGATCAGCCGGGGCGCAGGGCGGCGCTGATCCGCGCGGCCGCCGCGCCGGGATCGGCCGCCTCGGTGATCGCCCGGACCACGACGACCCGGTGGGCCCCGGCGTCGAGCACCGCTCCGAGCCGGCCTTCGTCGACGCCTCCGACGGCGAACCACGGCTTGTCCGGTCCCATCGAGGCAACCGCCCGAACCAGGTCGAGCCCCGGTGCCGGTCGGCCCGGCTTGATGGGGGTGGGCCAGCACGGCCCGACGCAGAAGTAGTCCACGTCCTCCATCAGAGCCCGGGCCGCCTCGCCGGTCTCGTGGGCGGACCGCCCGATGAGGGTCGCCGGGCCGAGGATCCCGCGGGCGATGTCCAACGGCAGGTCGTCCTGACCGAGGTGCAGAACGTCGGAGCCGGCGGCCAGGGCGATATCGGCGCGGTCGTTGACCGCGACCAGCGCGCCGTGGCGCCTGGCGGCATCGGTCAGGATCTGCAGGGCGGCGAGTTCCCCGCGGGCCGCCAGCGGACCGAACCGGTGCTCGCCCGCCGAGCCTTTGTCCCGGAGCTGGATGATGTCCACCCCGCCGGCCAGCACGGCATCGGCGAACTCGGCCAGGTCTCCCCGTTCACGACGGGCGTCGGTGCACAGGTAGAGCCGGGCATCCTGAAGTCGTGATCGGGGGTCCTGCACACCGCGAACCTAGCCGTTGGCCGTCGGGATCCGGAATCGGGGCGGCCGGCGGGCGCGAGCGGGCGGCGATCGGGCGCCGAGGTCCCCACCGGAGCCGAGCGTCTAACCTGGGCTCGGTGAAGGGCATATCGCGGCGGGCGTGGGTCGTTGTTCCGGTCGTGGTGGTGTTGGCGGCGGGCCCCGCCTGCAGCAGGCCGGCCGAGACCGCCGCGCCGGTGATGGAGAACAAGGCCGCCCGGGAGTTCGCCTCGGACCTGCGCGGCCGGCTGACGGTGGACGCGATGATGGGGCATCTCGCCGCATTGCAACAGATCGCCGACGCCCACGACGGCACCCGCGCGGTCGGCACTCCCGGATACGACGCCAGCGTCGACTACGTCGCCGATGTTCTGCGCGACAACGGTTTCGATGTGCAGACCCCGGAGTTCCAGACGCGCGTCTTCGAGGCCGGCGACGCGATTCTCACCGTTTCCGGCGCCGCGGTCGCGGCGAACCCGCTCAACTTCAGCGCCGGCACCCCCGGTCTGAGCGGTCCACTTGTCCCCGCCCCGGCCGACGACACCCCCGGCTGCGCTCCGGATGACTATGCCGGCGTGGCCCTCGAGGGGGCGGTGGTGCTGGTCGACCGCGGAAGCTGCCCGTTCCAGCAGAAACAGTCCATCGCGGCCAAACTCGGCGCGGTGGCGATGGTCGTCGCCAACAACGTCGACGAGGAGAAGATGGGCGGCACCCTGGGCGAGGACGCCGAGGTCACGATTCCCGTCGTCAGTGTCAGCAAGGCCGACGGAGCCAGACTGCGGGCCGCCCCGGGTCCGGTCACCTTGAAACTCGACGCGAAGACCTCCACCATCTCGGCGCGCAACGTCCTGGCCCAGACCTCGACCGGATCGGCCCGCAACGTGGTGATGGTCGGCGGGCATCTCGACAGCGTGCGCGAAGGGCCGGGGATCAACGACAACGGATCCGGCGTCGCCGCCGTCCTCGAGACCGCGATCAGGCTCGGCCACGCGCCGCCGGTCAACCATGCGGTGCGATTCGCATTCTGGGGGGCCGAGGAGATCGGCATCGTCGGCTCGCGCAAGTACATCGAGTCGCTCGACGTCGAGGGTCTCAAGGACATCGCCCTCTACCTGAACTTCGACATGATCGGCTCGCCCAATCCGGGCTACTTCACCTATGACGGCAACCAGTCGACCGCCGTGGGCCGCGGCGAGAGTCCGCCCCGGGTACCGGAGGGTTCGGCGGGTATCGAGCGGACGTTCGTGGACTATCTGGAGTCGGCCGGCAAGACCGCCGAGGACACCTCCTTCGACGGCCGGTCGGACTACGACGGGTTCACCATGGCCGGCATCCCCGCCGGCGGCCTGTTCTCCGGTGCCGAGGAGGACAAGAGTCCCGCGCAGGCCGATCTGTGGGGTGGGACCGCCAACGAACCGTTCGACCCGAATTACCACAAGGACACCGACACCCTCGATCGGGTCGACCGGGTGGCCCTGGACATCAACGGCGGCGGAGTGGCGTACGCGGTGGGCTTCTACGCCCAGGACCTCGGCGGGCGCAACGGCATGCCGGCCCGGGAGGACCGCACCCGCCACGAGCTTTCCGGGGGCTGAGAGCCCCTAGCGCGACCGGCCGAGAACGTAGCTGCCCGCGCCGACGGCCACTACCGCGGCGCCGGCCAGCACCGACCCCGTCGGCAGAAACGCCGCCAGGATCAGACACCCGGCCAGCCCGACGGCCGGAACGGCCCGGCCGCGGAGGGACTCGTCGAGGGTCCAGGCCGAGGCGTTGGCGACCGCGTAGTACACCAGCACCGCGAAGGAGGAGAAGCCGATCGCCGCGCGGACGTCGGCGACGGCGGCCACCGTCGCGACCACCAGGCCGACCGCGACCTCGGCATGATGCGGCACCTGGTAGCGCGGGTGCACCGCCGCCAGCACGGCCGGCAAGTGCCCGTCGCGGGCCATGGCCAGCCCGGTGCGCGAGACCCCGAGGATCAGCGACAGCAACGAACCCAGCGCCGCGACCGCGGCGCCGATGCGGACGATCGGCTCGAACGACGGGTACCCGGCGGCCCGGACCGCGTCGGCGAGAGGCGCTGTCGCGGTAGGCAGTTCGGGGCCCAGGATCGCCATCAGGGCGATCGCCAGCATCGCGTAGACGGCCAGGGTGATACCGAGGGAAAGTCTGATCGCGCGGGGAATGGTGTGTGCCGGGTCGCGCACCTCCTCGCCGAGAGTGGCGATGCGCGCATATCCGGCGAAGGCGAAGAACAACAGCCCGGCCGCCTGGAGCATGCCGCCGGCGCTGCCGCCGAACAACGTGACCCGATCGGGGTCGGCACGGCCGCTCAGCGCCACCGTCGCCACCACGCCGGTGAGCACCGCGAGCACGACGGCGACGATGATCCGGGTCAGCTGTGCGGACTTCTGGAGTCCGCGGTAGTTCACCGCGGTCAACCCCACCACCGCCGCGATGGCGACGGCGTGGGCATGCTCCGGCCAGGCGTACAGGCCGACGGTCAGCGCCATCGCCGCGCAGGATGCCATCTTGCCGACGACGAAACTCCAGCCCGCGAGGTAGCCCCAGAACGCGCCGAGGCGTTCGCGGCCGTAGACGTAGGTGCCGCCGGACACCGGGTACAGCGCGGCCAGGCGTGCCGAGGAGGCGGCGTTGCAGTAGGCCACCGCGGCGGCGATCGCCAGGGCGGTCAGCAGTCCGGAACCCGCCGCGGCGGCGGCGGGGGCGAAGACCACGAACACCCCGGCGCCGATCATCGAGCCGAGTCCGATCAGCACGGCGTCCGCGGTGCCGAGGCGCCGCCGCAGGCTCACCTCATCGGCGGCTGCGCACCGCGCTGACGATCAGGTATCCCAGGTAACCGACCACCCCGGCGAGGGCGAACTTGCGGGTCTGCGGTGCGACCAGTCCGACTCCGAGGGCGGTCTCGATGGTTCCGTTGGTGTAGATATGCCGACGGGTGTTGTTCGGGAACGCCGGTGCGGTGATCGCCTCGAAGAGTTGCGGTTTGGCGAAATGGGCGAGGCCGGTGGCGGCCAGTGCGGCGCCCGCGACGGGGATGCGTGACATGGGTGTCCTCTTCTCAGGTGAAGCTGTAGTCGGTCAGTGGGAAATCGGTGGCCTGCCGGATCGCGGCCCGTGCGGTCATCGGTCGCAGCAGGGTC
>SYAB01000260.1 GCA_005787665.1 Actinomycetota bacterium | reverse complement strand
TGTCACAGCTCGCCCAGCCACCTTGTGCGCCTCATGCCAGGGGGCAAAGGCTGCGATGACGACGCTCGTGTCGAGTGCCGTCACCGGCGTGTGGCTTCAACCGCATCCCGGACCTGCTCGGCTGTGAGGACGGGAAGATCCACCTCCGCAACGGCTACCAAAGCGCCCCCATGCTCAACGAGCCGCCCGGGTGTGGTCGCCGGCGAAATCTCGAGGTGCCCTTCAACCTCGGTCAACACGATCCGGCTACCGGGGCGCAGCCCGAGACGCTCGCGGACTTCCTTGGGAACGACGACCCGCCCGCCGGCATCAATGGTTGCTAGCATGGTTTGACCATACCATCGACGGCTCAAGCTGCAATTTGATGGCCGAGACGTCGGTCTCCGGGGCATACGTCCGTGTAGCCGCGGCCTCGATGGCGGGGAAGAGTTATCAGGTCACGGCAGCTCATCTCACATGCGATGCCGAACCGATATCGCTGCTGTTGTTGTAGGTTCCGCTTTTCGGTGGCGAAAGCGGTACTTACTGAACTGCGCGTTGTTGGCTTTTCCGCCCAAGATGGCGAGACAGTTTTTCCGCTTTTCGTGGCGAATCCGAGAACCGTACGGTTGTGCGGGAAAAAGAGCCGATGCGTTGTTCCGCTTGGGTATTGGCCCTCACGTTGCTGCCAGCAGACTCAAACGAAGTCAGCGCAGAGTGAGCCACAGCAGGCCGACGCCGCCGACTGCGAGGCAGTAGATCGCAAATGGTGTCAGCGTTCGGGTTTCGAAGTAGCGAGTCAGGAAGCGGACCGAGAGGTAGGCAGTGACGAATGATGCGATGCTGCCGGCGAATACCTGGCCGTGGATGCCGGTTCCGAGTGGCCCGAAGAGATCGGGCACTTTGAAGAGACCGGCGGCGAGGATGATCGGGGTGGCGAGCAGAAACGAGAATCGTGCTGCTTCCTCGTGGGAGAGGCCTCGCAGTAGGCCAGCGACCATGGTGATGCCGGACCGACTGATGCCGGGTAGTAGGGCGAGGATCTGAGCGCACCCGATCAGCACGCCTTGCTTGATCGTCTGGTCGGCGAGTTGGTCGTCCACTGGGTTACCGACGGTGGAAGGGTGCTCCGCTGGCTGAGAGGCGTTGTTCGGCAGAGGATTCGCCGGGGCTGGCGCTGTTCGTCGCTGTCGTTCTCCGAGCAGGAGCACGGCTCCGTTGACCATGAGGAAGGCCGCGGCGGGGATGGGTTTTCCGAGGGTTGTTCGGAAGAGGTGTTCGAGGGCGAGGCCGGAGAGGCCGACTGGGATCGTGGCGAGAACGATCAGCCATGCGAGCCGTTCGGGACGGGTGCTAATCCGCCGGTTTCTGATGGAGCTGAAGAAACCTCCGAGGATCACGAGCCAGTCGCGCCAGAAGAACATCAGCAGTGCGATGGCGGTGGCGACGTGCAACCCGACGATGAAGGCGAGGTAGGGAGATTCCGGTGTGGAGACGTTGAGGTCTTGGGCCCAGCGCCCTCCGACGAGGGCGGGGATCAGTACCGAGTGGCCGAGGCTGGAGACAGGGAAGAGTTCGGTGACCCCTTGGAAGAGGCCGACGATAACGGCTTCGACGTAGCTGAGGTGGGTGGTCACAACCTAAGGAGCCTTTCTTCGGGTGCGCTGTTGCGGGCCTCTGATGGGGCGCGCCGCCGAACTGCAACGTGTGCACGCAGTACATACCCGAAGGGCCGCACGCGGGCGTGACCACCACGGTTCTGGCTGCGAGCCTGCGGCTGCAGGGGGACTAGCGGGTACCGGGTGGCGCCGGGGTGGGGGCCGGTGCCGGGGAGGCCGTGCTGCTGGGATTCGGCGCCTTCGTCGCGGGTGTCGGTACGGCGAGCTGGGATTGATCGGTCTGGTTGTTCTTCGATGCCGGTGCCTGGTCGGCCTCATCGGCCTCGTCGTCGTCCTTGGATGAGTCGGTCTTGATCGGCTGGCTGTTGGCAGCTTCGTGGTCGCGATGCCATTCGTACTCACCGCCGAGTGTCTTCCCGGCCACTACACCGGTCACGAAGATCCCCGCGCCGAGCAGTAACGCGGCCGCGGCGATACCGACCCACGTCCAGGGCCGGGAGAGGACGCTGCGCTTGCCCTCAGCTGCAGGAGGGTTGGGTGGCAGCGCCTCGGTAGGGGCCGACGTCCGAGGAATCTCGTTGGTGGCCTGCTCTGCGGTCGGGTCGGGGGTGTCCTGGGGTTCGGGGGTGTTGGTGTCCATATCGGTATTGGCTCCTCATTCGTTGTCTGTTTCGGTCGCGGGATGGTCCCTCTCCGGCGGCGGCCGGGGCCGCTCGGGCGCGGATTGCGCCGGACTGCGGTGCGGCCTGCACGGTGGCCGGCCGGGTGCTTGGTTTGATGACCGTTGATGGGACACGGTGTGGGGTTGGGGGCGGCGCGGTTCGGTCCGGTAGGCGTCGGTGTGGGCGGCCTGCTGGTTGTGGTGGCGGCGTTGGCGGTGTGGGTGGCCCGGCACCCGCCGCGCAGCGGCCGGCTGGAGCGCGTCGGCGATGTCCCGCTGGTCGGTCCGGTGCTGCGGGTGGTCGCGGTGCGCCTGGACGCCCTGGTGTCCCCGGTGCAGGCCTGGTTGGGGCTGCGTGGTGTCGCCGTCGTGGGATTGGTGGCGGGGCTGGTCGCGGTGGGCACTGCCGCGGTGGGGTTCACCGATCTGCTCGACGATGTGCTCGACGGTGAGGGCGTCGCGGCGTTCGATGAACCGGTCGCGGCGTGGCTGGCTGCCCATCGGGAGGTGTGGCTGACGAAAGTCCTGCTGGTCGTGACCCGGATGGGTGAGGTTGACGCTCAGGCGGTGTGGCTGACGCTGGTGTGTGTGGTGGCTGCGGTGCAGGCGCGGTCGTGGCTGCCGGTGTTGGTCGGGCTGGCCGGTGGCGGAGGTATCGGGTTGGTGATCGTGGTCGCCAAGCATCTGGTCGGCCGGCCGCGTCCAGGCTTGCCGTTCGCCGTGATTCCCACGCCCGGGTTCTCCTTTCCGTCCGGGCACGCCACCGGCGCCGCAGCGATCGGGGTCCTGGGGGCGTGGATGTTGTGCCGGTGGGTGATTCGCCGGTGGGCGGTCCAGGTGGCGGTGTGGGCGGCGACGGTGACCGCGATCGTCTTGATCGGCTTTTCCCGCCCGTATCTGGGGGTGCATTTTCTGACCGATGTGCTGGCCGGTTGGCTGCTCGGAGCGGGTTGGGCTGCGGCGGTGATCCTGGCCGCGTCGTGGTGGTCGCGGGCCCAACCGGCGCCGCGACAGGGTGTTCCGAGTTCCGTCAGCGCGGACTGATCCTGGCTGCGCAGTTGAAGCGGTCGTCCCGGCAGCGCTGGCGGAAGCCGAACGTGTCAGCGCCTCAATGGTTCTGGTTCGCACAGTCTTATTCAGCGCAGGGCGCTGTTCAGGGCGTTCAGTGCCTGTTGTTCGGTCGCCGGGTCTGGGTTGGATGCCCGTACCGCTTTGAGGGCGGCGTCGATCTTGCCGTCCAGGTAGGTCCAGGCGGCGCCGTCTAGGGGCCGGAGCCGGTCTTCGGCGTCGTCCCACGCCGTTTCCAGGTCGGTGATCCGCGCTGTTGCGCCGGCCTGGTCACCGGATGACACCTTGGCCGTGGTGTCGGTGACGATGATGCGGAACTGGTCGAGGTCAGCAGCTGGGAACGCGGCGGTGACCTGGCCGGCGGGCAGTGCGGCCACCGCGGGCGCCGAAGGGCCCTCGGCTTCCAGCGCCGGTGAACTGCCGTGCGGTTGCGCGCCCGCCCACGTCAGCAGCCCGGCCGTGGCTGCGGCCAGCACCGCGTAGTAGCCGAGCATGACTCGTTCGCGGCCAGCATGTCGTGCGGCGACAGGCGCGGCGGTGGTGTCCGGGTTGTCGATGACGTCGCGGCGGGTGACGGTCAGGTAGATCACCGTGGCCAGGATGGCCGCCAGGAACACCACGCTGGTGCCGGCGGTTCCCAGTCCGACGCCGCCCTCGGCGCGGGTACGGGCCAGCCAGTCACCGAGGTTGGCGCCTAGCGGGCGGGTCAGGATGTAGGCCAGCCAGAACGAGAGCACCGGGTTGGCGCCGAGTCGCCAGCCCACCGCGATCGCGGCGATCAGGCCGGCGGGCAGCAGCACTGCCACCCCGGGCTGCCAGCCGGTCAACTCCAGGGTCCAGTCCCCGAGTGCGGTGCCCAGTGCGAAGGTGACCAGGACGGCCAGCCAGTAGAAGCCTTCCCGCGGGGTCGTGATGATGCTGTGGATCGACAGGGTGCGTTCCCGCGCCCACCAGATCCCGAACACCACCGCGAGGAGCCCGGCGAACACCGCGCTGCTCACCGCCAGCGGAACGCGCAGGGAGTCGGTGAGGATGTCGGTGTACAGGGTGCCGGTGACGCTGAGCACCACCACGGTCAGCCAGTACACGAACGGCACATAGCGCGACAGGCTCATCTGCCAGACCAGCACGCCGACGAGCACGGCGGTGAAGATCGCCGTCGTCGTCAGCAGGCCCAGCCCCAGGGTCTCGTTGACCCAGTCGGCGAAGCTCTCCCCGACCGTCGTGCACAGGATCTTGATCACCCAGAACCAGACGGTGACCTCGGGGACCTTGCTCAGCATTCGGCGACTCAGTATCACTCGGCCAGCCTGGCCACGCGGCGCTGAGGAAACGCTGAGGGCCGGGGCTCGGCTCAGCGTTTTCACAGTGCGCACCCCGCAGCGTGGGGTCAGCGTCACCGATCCCGGTGGCGTGTATCAGGAAGGAAATCCCATGTCAGCACGAAGAAAGATCGCCACCGTGATCGCAGGCGCCACGGTCGCACTCGGGGCGGCCGGCGCGGTAGCGCTGGTTCACCCGATCCAGGTCCCGCACATCTCCTTCGGCGCCGAGCAGCCCGCCCCAGCCCCCGCGGCCGGCGGTGTTTCAGAGGCGCCCGAGGCCCCGGAAGCCCCCGGCGTCGCCGACGTGCCCGAGCCCGGTGACACACCGGATGCCGGCGACTAACCCGACGCTGCCTACCCTCGGGGCTGGGGACGACACGCGCGTTGTCCCCAGCCCCGAAGGCCGCCACGACAAGGAGTCCACCGCTGTGAGAGTGCTTGTCGTCGAGGACGAGGCGCGGCTGGCCAAGACCCTGAAAGTGGGGCTGGCGGCAGAGGGCTTCGTCGTCGTCACCGCCGACAACGGCACCGACGGGCTGTGGCTGGCCACCGAGGACCAGTTCGATGTCGTTGTCCTCGACATCATGCTGCCCGGTTTGAGCGGCTACGAGGTACTGCGCCGCATGCGGGCTGCATCCGTGTGGACCCCGGTGCTGATGCTGACCGCCAAGGACGGCGACTACGAGCAGGCCGACGCCTTCGACCTCGGCGCCGATGACTACCTGACCAAACCGTTCTCATTCATCGTCCTGACCGCCAGACTGCGAGCCCTGCTGCGCCGCGGGGCACCTGAGCGCCCCGCGATCCTCGCCGCCGGCGATCTGTCCCTGGACCCGGCACGACGGTCCGTACACCGCGGCGAGGTCCCGATCACACTGACCCCCCGCGAGTTCGGGCTCCTGGAATACCTGATGCGCAACAAAGACATCGCCGTCACCAAAACGCAAATACTGCAACATGTTTGGGACGCCCACTACGCCGGCCCCGACAACGTCGTCGAGGTTTACATGGGGTATCTGCGCCGCAAGATCGACACCCCGTTCGGCACGACCACCATCGAAACCGTGCGCGGGGTCGGCTACCGGCTCGGCTCGGACTCCAACGGCAGATAAACCGTCACGACCGTCCCCCCGCCGGGGCGGTCACCGACAGTCACCCGGCCCTCATGGGCGGCCACGATCTCGGCCACGATCGCCAACCCCAGCCCGCTGCCGCCCGCGGCGCGCGAACGGTCGGCGTCCAAGCGTACGAACCGCTCGAAGACCCGGTCGCGATCCGCCAGCGCAATTCCCGGCCCATCATCGGCGACCGACACACATCCTGAACGGTCCTGCACCCATACCGCGATCTCAACGGTCGAACGGGCATGGCGCACAGCGTTGTCCACCAGATTGCGCAACACCCGGCCCAACGCCGACCGATCCCCGCCCACCTGCGCCGGCGACAGATCAGCCCGCACTGCCGGCACGCCGTCCCGCTCCAGACGGGCCACCTCGTGGGCGGCCAGATCGTCGAGGTCGACATCCTCCCGGCGCACCACGATCCCGCGTTCATCAGACCGCGCCAACAACAACAGGTCGTCGATCAATGCCTGCATCCGTTGCGCCTCGGGCAACACCATGTCCCGCGCCAACTGCGCCTGCGGCAGTTCCGGGTGGGCCAAACCCACTTCCACCGCCGAGATGATCGTGGCCAACGGGCTACGCAACTCATGGGAGGCGTCCCCGACGAACCGGCGCTGCGCAGCTTGGCCCGACTCGATCCGGGCCAGCATGTCGTTCATCGTCGCCGCCAGCGCGGAAATCTCATCGCGATGCGCGGGCACCGGAACACGCCCCGACAGATCATGGGCGCTGATGTCGGCGACCTCCGCGCGAATGACCTCCACCGACCGCAACGAGCGGCGCACCAACACAAACGTCGCCGCGGCAGCACCGGCCACCACGAACGGCATCGCCGCCGCCAGCAGCAGCCCAAGATCCTTCACCGTCGAGAACGCGGCCCCGCTCGCCGCGCCGACCAACACCGTGTAGTCGCGGCCTGGGCCGGCACCGGCCTCCCGGCTGACCCGCACACCGTCTTCGCCCTCACCGTCGCCGGACTCATCAGCATGCTGCGACCCGGTACCCCACCCGGTCATCGGCGTCATCGGCGTGCCGGCGGATGCCCGCACCACCTCTCCTGAGGAATCCAGGACCTGCACCGCCACGATCTGGGTGTCGGTGGCGAGCAGGCCGGCATCCAGCTCCCCCACCGGATCCTGCTGCAGACCGGTCACCACGTCACGCGCGCGGCGCTGCGCCGCGGCATCCACATCGGCCAGCAGCTGCCGATACAACACCGCCGCCACCGCCGCGGCGACGACCCCAAACGACACCATCACCACCAGCGCGGCCGCCAGCGCCGAGCGCACCGGGATCCCCCACGTCCGCGGATCAACCCACCACAGATACCGCCGCCCCCAACGGCGACACCGCTCTATCACCAGCCCGACCCCGTCCACCACGCCATTGTCACCGCAGGCACTGTGCCCATCGTCTGCAACGCGGGCTGACAGCACGCTGAGAGCCTGACGGGGCGAGGAAACCGTCGTGCGTGACGTCGATTTCACGGGGCGACGGGGTGGGCGCGCGAGACTGGGCCCATGCACACATCCCAACCCGTCATCGGTCCCGCCCTGGCCGTGGTCTGCATCGTGATGGTCGCCGCGGCCGCGCTGGTGTACCGCATCGCCGCGCTCGGGTCGGCGTGGACAGTCCCCCGCGCGGGCCTGCGAGCGGTAGCGCAGTTGGCTGCGGTCGCCGGGGTCCTGGCCGCGGCGATGAGCCGGCTGTGGTCCTCGGCGCTGATCCTGTTGGTGATGTTCGTTGTCGCCGCGGCCACAGCGGCGCGGCGCAGCCAAGCCCAGCGGGGCTCGTGGTGGCTGGCCGGATCGCTCGGGGTGGGGCTGCTCTCGGTGCTACCGCTGCTGTTGCTGTCAGGGGTAGTCCCAGTCGACGGGGTGGCGATCGTGCCGATGGCCGGCATCGTTCTCGGGGGGACGATGACCGCCGTGGCCATCGCCGCGCGGCGAGCCCTGGACACGCTCGGCCTTCGGGCCGGCGAAGTCGATGCGGCGCTGAGCCTTGGCTTCACCGACCGCGACGGCCGAATGGAGGTTATCGGCCTCTCCGCCGCCGATGCCCTGCTACCGAACCTCGATCAAACCCGCACCGTCGGGGTCGTGACGTTGCCCGGGGCTTTCGTCGGCGTGCTGCTCAGCACCGGTTCACCCCTGCAAGCCGGAGCCGTTCAAATCCTCATCCTGCTCGCGCTGCTGCTGTCGCAGACCTGCGCCGTGGCGACAACCATCGAACTCATCGCTCGAGGCGTCATCTCCCGCGACTCTGAACCATCCCAATTCGGTGATGCATCACGAAATGCCGGCATTCTCAACAATCTGAAGCTGAAGCGTCACAGAGGAATCCGGGCCAGCTGAAGTTGTTCGTTTCCTCCCGATACCGCGAACGGTTTCGGAATCCGCTACTCCCCAAGCCGAAATGGGGGCCTTAGTTAGCCTGATGAGCTAACAACTTTCCGGCGGATCCGCCATCCATCCGCCACCGAAAGCGGAATTCCGCCACCGGAAAGCGGAACCTACAGCCACCTGTAGGTTCCGCTTTTGGTTGGCGAAGGCCCATGATCCTGAGCTGCGTAATTGGCGGGATTCCGGGAGTGGTGGCGAAGGGGTTTTTCCGGTTTTCGTGGCGAATCCGAGAACCGTACGGTTGTCCCACATACTTCTGGGTTGGGGCCGGGTTTCAGTCTGAGGCGATTTCGTCGACAGCGTCGCGGGCGGTGCGTCCGACGCCGATGAGTGTGGCCGATCCGGGTCCGGTCCAGTCGCCGTAGCCGAGCAGGTGCAGACCACATGCCCGGAACCAACCAGGCATCCGACAGGTGGCGATGCGATGCTCGCAATCATGCGCGTCGAATTGCTGACCTCTCCCGGCTGTCCAAACGCGGAGCCAGCCAGATCGCTTCTCAGGGAATGCCTCAAATCTCTCGGCATCGCCGCAACGATCATCGACAGAGTCGGCACTTACCCGTCACCGACCGTTCTCATCGACGACGTCGATGTGATGCAACCTGACTCCACCCCGCCGAGTGGCGATGCGTGTCGCCTTGACGTGCCGACGAGTGATCGAATACTTCGCGCCCTGAAGACCGCTGCCGCCGACTGATCAGCCAGCGCCGGATCTGGCGAACGACGTGAATTGTCCGCACTGCCCAGCGCTAAAGATTGATGGAAGCATTCCTGCAGCGCCTCCGACACCCGGGTGAGTGTGGACGTTGCGGACCAGTTCGGTGACGGTCAGATCATTCGCTTCGTGTCCTTCGTGTCCTTCGTGTCCTTCGTGGACTGCGACGGCGGCGGTGGTCAGGCCGGCGATCGCGTCGGCTCACGACCAGTCGAAGCGGCTGTTGGGCCTACGTGCGCCGAGCTGGACTGCGGACGGGGTGGGTCAGGCCGCGGTGTGGGACGGCACTGCGATGGGCACGGCCGGTGGCGGGTCTGCCTCGGGGGCAAGTGTGGTGGCGCGGCCTGCGCGTACGCCGTTGGCGATGACGAAGACCTCGGCGAGTTCGTGCACGAGCACGACTGCGGCCAGTCCGAGAATGCCGAACAGCGCCAAGGGGATCAGCGCGGTGATCAGTCCTAGTGAGAGGCCGACGTTTTGGACCATGATGCGCCGTGCGCGGCGGGCATGGGCGAAGGCTTGCGGTAGGTGGCGCAGGTCTTCGCCCATCAGTGCCACGTCGGCGGTTTCGATCGCCACGTCGGCCCCCATCGCGCCCATCGCGATCCCCAGGTCGGCGGTGGCCAAGGCCGGTGCGTCGTTGACCCCGTCACCGACCATGGCGGTATTGCGTTGGGTACGAAGCTCTTCGACGAGCCGGGCCTTGTCTTCGGGGCGCAGTTCGGCATGGACGTCGCTGATACCGGCGTCGGCGGCCAGCGTCAGGGCGGTGGCGCGGTTGTCGCCGGTGAGCATGGCGACGTGATAGCCGTCGGCCCGCAAGCGGGCGACGACCTGGGCGGCTTCGGGCCGCAATTGGTCGCGCACGGCGATCGCGCCGAGCACGTGGGCGTCTTGCTCCACGAGCACGGCGGTGGCCCCCGCGTGTTGCATCCGGGCGACGTCCTCGGCCAGTGGCCCGGGGTCCAGCCAGCCGGGCCGGCCCAACCGGATGGTGTGGCCATCCCGGTGGCCGATCAACCCCGCACCGGTGACGGCCTGCACGTCGCTGGCAGGTCGGACGTGCTCGACGGCGGCCAGGATCGCCCCGGCCAGGGGGTGTTCACTGCGGGCCTCCACGGCCGCGGCCAGGTCGAGGACCTGCTCGGCGGTGATGCCGTCGACGGCGGCCACTTCGATGACGCTGGGCCGGTTGGCGGTCAGGGTGCCGGTCTTGTCCAACGCGACACCGCGTACCGCGCCCAGGGCCTCCAGGGCTGCTCCGCCCTTGATCAGGGCGCCGAACTTGCTGGCGGCGCCGATCGCAGCGACCACGGTGACGGGCACTGAGATCGCCAGCGCGCACGGCGA
>SYAB01000259.1 GCA_005787665.1 Actinomycetota bacterium | reverse complement strand
GTGGTGGCCTACGAACGCAACACCGAGACGAACGCCCGGCTGATCGATGCCGGCATCGAGGTGCTGCCCATCGCGGCGACCGAACTGGGCACAGGCCGGGGCGGCCCGCGGTGCATGTCCTGCCCAGCCGCGCGCGACCGCATCTGAGGGTCCCGCTCCGCCGCCCCGTGCCTCCGTGACATCGACCTCAGGGCTGCGGTGAGTGCACGGACCGCGACCTTCACGCAGACTTCGCGTCGAGGCTGCGGCGTTGGAGGGCGTCCTGCACGCGGTGCAGGATGAATGCGCGGCTGTGCTCCTTGACCACCCGGATGATCAGCCAGCCCAGCTGAGACAGCATCTCGTACCGGCCGATATCACCGACGTACCGGCGACGGTCCGACAGATGCAGATTGCCGTCGTACTCCAGACCGACTTTCACCTCCTCCCAGCCCATGTCGATGAGGGCGGTGAAACGTCCGTGGCAGACCCGGATCTGGGTGTGCGGCTTGGGAAAGCCGGCATCGATCATCAGCAGGCGCAGCCAGGACTCCCGCGGCGACTGAGCACCCGGATCCAAAAGAGGCACCCGCTCCCGGGCCCGCCGGATGCCGCGTGCGCCGGGGTAACGCCGGGCGAGCTGCAGGACAGCCTGCGCCGTGACACCAGACGCGGCGGCCAGGGCGTCGAGGTGAGCCACGGCCTGCGTCCGGGGCAGGTACCGGGCAAGATCCAGGGCGGTGCGGGACGCCGTGCTGACGGGCACGCCGGCCAGGGTCAGCGTCTCGTCGGCGGCGATGCGTTCGGAGCGAACGATGACGCCCGGACGGGGCCGTCGAGCGGGCCCGATGACCTCAATAGGGGAGTCGTCGTCGATGAATCGGGCGCCGTGCAGGGCCGCGGCGGCCCTGCCTGCGATGACACCGCCGGGCACCCACAATGCCGCGGCCTCGGTATTGACCGCCAGCGTTCGGGGGGTGCCCTTCTGGATGTACACGTCTGGGTGGACGGCGGAGTAGTTCCAGCGCAGTTGTCCCCGGGTGAGTTCTCCGTTTCGCCGTGCTTCGCTGCCGAGGACGGCCATGGACGTGATGCTGGCGGTCGCCGCGGCGCCCGGTGTTCAGATCGACAGCAGGGCTGTGGATAGGCCCCGAACAGCGGCCCTGGTGTCGATTTCGCGGCGAGGCTGGGGCGAGGCCGGGGGCAAGGCTGCGGCGAGGCCGAGGGCGAGGCTGTGGCGAGGCGGGGGCGGGGCTGGGGTGAGGCTCACCGCCAGCTGGGCAGCCACATCTGCATGTTCCAGGTGGACTGCGAGACCGGAATTCCGGTCAGCACCGGAAACAGCCAGGCGAAGTTGGTGATCGCCAGGGCGAGATAGCAGCTGACCACCATGACGCCCAGAGTCTGCCGCTCGGGGCTGCGGGTCGGCCGGTAGAGGATGTCGCCGAGGATGAGGGCGATGGCCATCATCAGGAACGGCGCCATCGGCACAGCGTAGAAGAAATACATCTGCCGGTCGATATTGGCCAGCCAGGGCAGCCAGCCGGCCAGGTAACCGACCACCACGACCCCATAGCGCCAGTCGCGGCGCACCAGCGCCCGCCAGATGGCGTATCCCAGTGCGGGTACGGCCAGCCACCACATCGTCGGGGTGCCCACCAGCATCACGGCCTTGACGCAGGACGCCGCTCCGCAGCCCGGCACGTCCTGGTTGTCGATCGCGTAGAGCACCGGCCGCAGTGACATCGGCCATGTCCAGGGCTTGGACTCCCACGGGTGGTGGTTGCCCGCGGAGTTCGTCAGCGTGGAGTGGAAGTGATAGGCCTTGTAGGTGTAGTGCCAGAGCGACCGGATGGCATCCGGGGGCTGCCACCACTGCCGGGGTCCGATCGACTCCCCGACCTCGAACCGGTTGACCGCGGTCTCCGAGGCGAACCACGGCGCGTAGGCCAGCAGGTAGAGCCCGATCGGGATCAGGCCGAACACATAGGCGGCGGGACCGAGGTCACGGCGCAGGGTTCCCAGCCAGGGCCGCTGAACGCGGTAGGCACGCCGGGCGGCGACGTCCATACCGAGGGACAACAATCCGAAGAAGACCACGTAGTACAGGCCCGACCATTTCGTTGCGCAGGCCAGACCCAGCAACACACCGGCGCCGAACCGCCACCACCGCACACCCAGTCGCGGGCCCCAGGGGGTTTCGCCGATGCGGTCCTGCAACAGCGCGACATCCAACCGCTGCCGGACCTGGTCCCGGTCGACCATCAGCGCGCCGAAAGCACCGACGACAAAGACCGTCATGAACACATCGAGCAGTGCCGTGCGGGCGGCCACGAAGCTGACGCCGTCGGCGACGACCAGCAACCCGGCCATCGCCCCGACCAGTGTCGAGCGGCTGATCCGCCGCACGATGCGCACCACCAGGGCCGCGAGGATGACGCCGAATACCGCGGCGCTGATTCGCCAGCCCAATCCGGTGTAGCCGAACACCGCCTCGCCCGCGGCGATCAGTTGCTTGCCCAGCGGGGGGTGGACCACCAGGCCGAAACCCGGGTTGTCCTCCACCCCGTAGTTGTGCAGCACCTGCCAGGCCTGCGGCGCGTAGTGCTTCTCGTCGAAGACGGGGGTGCCGGCGTCGGTGGGCGAGCCGAGGTTCATGAACCGGGTCAACGCGGCCAGTGCGGTGATGACCGCCGTCGCCGCCCAGCCCTGCAGACGGTCGTTCGGGCCGAAGTCAGGCGCCGGGGCCAGGGGCCCGGGGCTGATGACGGGCGCCGGGGGCACCTCGAGGTCGTCAGCCGTGATGGTCATCGTCGCCAATCGTAGGCTCTCGCTATGTCCCCGTGTTGCTGCGCTCCTGGTCGACTCACCGCGTGAACACCGGTCGACTGCTCCTCGGCGCCACGCCGCTCGGCCAGCCCGCCGACGCATCGAAACGCCTGATCGACGCCCTGTGCACCGCCGATGTGGTCGCTGCCGAAGACACCCGACGGGTGCGGTCACTCGCTGCGGCGCTCGGTGCGACGATCACGGGCCGGGTGCTCAGCCTGTTCGACCAGAACGAGGATTCCCGGGTGCCGGGGTTGCTCGCCGAGATCGCCGCGGGCGCGACCGTGCTGCTGGTCAGTGATGCGGGGATGCCCCTGATCAACGACCCCGGCTACCGGTTGGTGCGGGCCTGCGTCAACGCCGGCTTGCCGGTGAGTTGCCTGCCGGGTCCGTCGGCGGTCACCACCGCCCTGGCCGTCTCGGGCCTGCCGTCGGACCGTTTCTGCTTCGAGGGGTTCGCCCCCCGCAAACCATCGGCCCGGCGGACCTGGCTGGCCGGGCTGGCCGCCGAACCGCGCACCACGGTGTTCTTCGAGTCGCCGAGGCGGCTCGCCGACACCCTGTGCGACGCGGTCGATCAGCTCGGGGCCGGACGCCGGGCGGTGGTGTGCCGGGAGCTCACCAAGACCCACGAGGAGATCCGGCGCGGAACCCTCGCCGAGCTGGCGGAGTGGGCCGCCGACGGCCTGCTCGGGGAGATCACCGTCGTCCTGGCGGGGGCCACCCCACAGGCCGACATGGCCTCGCTGGTGAGGGAGGTGGCCGCGCTCGTCGAGGGTGGCATGCGGGTCAAGGATGCCTGCGCGACGGTCATCGACTCGACCCCGGGGGCGCCGTCGCGGCGCGCTCTCTACGACGCGGTGCTGCGCTCCCGCGATTCCGGCGGGCAGGGGCGCAGCGACTCCGGGAATGTCACCTGAGTCGGCCGGCCGACGATGGGGGCGGCCTTGTGCAGACACTCCTGCCACTCCGCTTCCGGGTCGGAATCGGCCGTGATGCCGCCCCCGACGCCGAGCACCGCCCGGCCCGCACGGTCGAACTCCACGGTGCGGATCGCGACATTGAGCTCGCAGCCGGCCACCGGTGAGGCCATGCCCACCGTTCCGCAGTAGATACCGCGCCGGTGCGGCTCCCACGCCGAAAGCAATTGCCGCGCCCGGTCTTTGGGCGTACCGGTCACCGAGCCGGGCGGGAAGGTTGCGGCCAGCAGTTCGGCGGACGGCACATCGGGCGGCACATGCGCCGACACCGTCGACACCAGATGCCATACGCCCGGCGCGCGCCGAACGGCCAGCAATTCGGGCACGGTGACAGAACCGGTTCGGGCGACCCGGCCCAGGTCGTGGCGCACCAGGTCGACGATCATGATGTTCTCGGCCACGTCCTTGGCCGAGGCCCGTAGTTCGGCGGGATCGGCCCCCAGCGGCAGCGTGCCCTTGATCGGGCTGGAGCTCACCTCGTCGCCGACTCGGCGCAGGAACAGCTCCGGCGAAAGCGATGCCACCGCTCCCCAGTCGCCGGCCAGGAACGCGGCCCGGGCGGGGTCGGTGCGGACCACCGCCTCGGCGAAGAAGTCCAGCGGGGAACCCGTTGTGGCGCCGGTGAACTGGGTGCACACGCACGCCTGGTACACCTCACCGGCACGGATCGCCTCCAGGCACGCGAGCACTCCGGCGTGATGCGCTTGATCATCCGGCATCTGCCAGGAGATGTCGCAGCCGAGGTCGGCGGGCCGGGACTCCAGCGCAGAGGCGACCCAACCGGGAATTGTTGCCCCGGAGAGGCTTTCGTACCACCAGATGCCCGCGTGATCGCACCGCAGCACGCAGTCGGTCCACCCGCCGGCGGCAACCGGAATCCGCGGCGGCGCGCCGTCGGCCCCGGGGTCCGGGTAGGACAGATAGCCGATCCATCCGCCGCCGACGGCACCTCCCCCCTCGCCCGGGGGGACGTCGAAAACCGCGCCGCTGTCGACTGGGCGCACGTCCACCGTCGGCGCGATCACGGCGCGGGATCCGAACCACTCGCCGACGAGCCCGCCCGGTGGCGGCAGCCCTTCCGCCCGCGCACCGGCATCCATCCGGCGCAGGACATCGGCGGCCGAGCCAAGGTCTCCCAGCCGCACCGTCAGCACCTGACCAGCTTGCCCTACCGGGCAATCCGCAGGGCTCTCGCATCCCGCGCGAGCAGACGCGAACCCGCACTCCGAACTCCCGAAAGGTGCGAGTTCGTGTCTGTTCGCAGTTACGGGGCGGGGGATTCGGCGGGGGATTCGTAGCGGGGGAACACCCCCGTTGGTTCGGGTAGTGAGGTGCCCGGCTCAAGCCGGGTCGCCAGCGCTGCGAAGTTCCGCGCGTCGGCAGCCTGCCCGAGCAGGTCGAGCAGCCTGGCAGCCGAGTCCGGCATGACCGGCGCAACCAGCACCGCGGCGACGCGCACGGCCTCCAGCGTCACGTAGAGAACGGTCCGGAACCGCTGCTGATCGGCTTCGGACGCCGACTTGCGCAGCACCCAGGGCTCCTGCGCGGAGAAGTACCTGTTGGCCGCGCCCAGCATCAGCCAGATCGCTTCCAGACCCTGGTGCATCGCCTGGGAGTCGAAGGCCGCCCGCACCCGAGTCAGCAGGCCGTCGGCCGCCTCGAGCAGTTCGGTGTCCGCGGCGCTGAACGCGCCGGGCGCCGGAACCACACCGCCGAGGTTCTTACC
>SYAB01000258.1 GCA_005787665.1 Actinomycetota bacterium | reverse complement strand
CGTCTCGGAGGTGCACCTCATCCTGGGCTCGACGTTGTTCCTGCTCTTCGGCCCTGCCCCGGCCGCGGTGGGCCTGGCGTCGGGCTTGTTGATCCAAGGACTGACCTTCGCCCCGTCCGATCTGCCCCAGTACGCGATGAACGTCACCACCCTGCTGGTGCCACTGTTCGCACTGCACGTGGTCGCCCGACGCGTCATCGCGCCGAACACTCCGTACGTGGAGTTGGGATACCGCCAGGCGCTGAGCCTGTCGACCACCTACCAGGCCGGCATCGTCGCCTGGGTGGGTTTCTGGGTGCTCTACGGCGAAGGCTTCACCGTGGCGGCCGCACAGAGCATCGCGGCATTCGGCGCCGCCTATCTCGCGGTCATCATCATCGAACCGCTCGCCGACCTCGCGGTGCTGGCCGGCGCCAAGGGACTGCGCCACCTCAAGGACAGCCCCGTGCTGGAACCGCGGTTGCTCAATCCAGCCTGACCGAAGCGCGGCGTCGGTGGTGCAGTCGGGTGATCAGGTCGGTCAGACCTCCCACGGCCTGGCCGATGTCGACATCGACGGCTGGACGCAGCGATTCGATCTCCTCTCGGATCCCAACCGGCTGGAAATCCTGCTGAGCCTGCACCGGGTACCCGGTATCTGCGTCGGGGATCTGGCGCAGGCGGTGGGGCGGTCGGAGAACGCCGTGTCGCAGGCCCTACGGGTGCTGCGCCGGCAGGGGTGGGTGGCCTCGACCCGGGTCGGCCGGCAGGTCAGCTACCGGCTTGACGACCAGATCGTGCACGACCTCCTGCACTGGATCGGCGCCGACCACTCTTGACCCTTTCATCTGAATATCTGAACAGCTAGACAGATGTGCGCGCCCGACTTAATCTTCGGCGGTGAGCACGTCGACCCATCAGGCGATGCATATGAGTGACGGGATCATCTCTGCGCCGGCGTCACTGGGGTTCGCGCTGGTGGCCGCGGCCGGCTTGGCGGTGTGCGCACGCCGGGCGCGCGACGAACTCGACGAGCGGACCGTTCCGCTGGCCGGACTGGTGGCGGCCTTCCTCTTCGCCGTGCAGATGGTCAACTTTCCGGTGCTGCCGGGGGTCAGCGGCCATCTCCTCGGCGGCGCCCTGGCGGCGATCCTGGTCGGACCGTTCACCGGGGCGCTGTGCCTCGCGATCGTGCTAGTGGTCCAGTCGCTGTTGTTCGCCGACGGTGGAGTCAGCGCACTGGGCGCCAACATCACCAATATGGCGCTGATCGGCGTGGGTGCGGCCTATGCGACCGCGATCGGTATCGCCGCGCTGTTCCGACGACGACACCACGTCCTGCCGGTCCACCTGCTCGGAGTTATCGCATTCGTCTCAGCGCTGGTCGGAACGGTCGCTGCAGCAACGGGTTTCGTCATCGAGTACGCGATCGGCGGCGCCGTGCCGTCCTCGATCGGCTCGATCGCGGGCTATCTACTGGGCACGCACGTGCTCATCGGCATCGGTGAAGGGATCATCACCGCGGTGACGGTGCTGGCGGTCGCCCGGGTGCGCCCGGATCTGGTGTACCTGATGCGGAACGACCGCCGCGAGACTCAGGTGGCCCTGTGAAAGGGCGGCGCGGGTTCTTCGCCGCCGTGCTGAGCCTCACCCTGCTCATCGCGGGCGGTCTGTCCTATCTGGCCAGTTCGAGTCCGGACGGGTTGGATGCGGCGACCCTTCGCGGCTGCGAGATCAGCGAGTCCGACGGCGCCGACACGATCACCGGGGACTGCATCGCGCGCAGCGCAACAGATCACTCGCTCGCGGGCTCCCCGCTGGCCGATTACGCGGTCGCCGGAATCGACGGATCCGGCGGGGCAGCGGGCGTCACCGGTGCCCTGCTGACCCTCCTGGTTGCCGGGGCGGTCTTCCGGCTCATCTCCCGTCGCGGACCACGGCGGGACGACCAACACCGCGCCGAGAGCTGAGCATGAGCGGCGGACGCTCCCACTCGCTGTATCGCGACGGACGATCCCCGGTTCACCGACTGGCCGCGGAAGTGAAGATCGTCGCGCTCGTGGTCTTTGTCCTGGCCGTCGTGGCCACTCCCCGGGCGATGTTCTGGCCGTACGCGATGTACGCGCTGATCCTTCTGACCGTCTTCGGGCTCGCCCGGATTCCGCTGCGCTGGGTGGCGCCGCGGATGCTCATCGAGGCCCCGTTCCTGGTGCTGGCGGCGCTGCTTCCGTTCTCCGGCGGCGGCGAACGGGTGGAGTTTGCCGGCATGTCGCTGTCGGGGGCGGGCCTGTACGCGGCGTGGGGCATCGTCATCAAGGGCACCCTGGGCGTGGCCGCCTCGCTGACCGTGGCGGCCACCACGCCGGTCCGTGAGCTACCCGTGGCGCTGTCCCGTCTGGGCGTCCCGGCCCTGATCACCTCCGTGCTCGTGCTGATGGTTCGTTATGTCGACGTGCTGTCCGCCGAGGCGAACCGGATGCGGATCGCACGGCTCTCGCGGGGCGACTCCCCGCGCACCCTGCCTCAAGCCGCAGCGATCGCGAAGAGTGTCGGGACGTTGTTTCTACGGTCCTATGAGCGCGGCGAGCGGGTCTACCTCGCCATGCTGTCCCGCGGTTTCCAGGGCAGCGTCCCGGAACTGACCCTCGGCTCCGGTGGAGCGGTCCGGGCCTCGGGCCGGACCTGGGCGCTGGCCATGATCCCGGCGGCCGCGGCGGTGGTGGTGTCGATAGCGACCCGAGTGACTCCGTGACCCCCGCCGTCACCGGAGTGACTCCGTGACCCCCGCCGTCCAGACCTCGGGCCTGCGACACACTTACCCCGACGGGCACCTCGCGCTGGCCGGGGTCGACCTGACCGTGGCCACCGGTG
>SYAB01000030.1 GCA_005787665.1 Actinomycetota bacterium | reverse complement strand
GTTGCCGGTGATGTCGGTGAGCAGGTGCCGGAGCGCACGATCGGTGACCCACGGCGCGGAGCTGCCGGCTCCGCCGAGGCGGGCGATTTCGGCGAAGGCGATCTCCAGTTCGTAGAGGGCATCGGAGCGGCCCTCGTCGACCCGGGGCGCCTGCGAGGTCGTTCCGACGAACCTGCCGGCGAACAGATACGACAGCGAGGGGTGGCGCTGCCAGTAGGTCAGCAACGACACCAGCAGATCGGGACGGCGCAGCAGCGGCGAATCCGCGGGTGTGATCCCACCCAGGGTGATGTGGTTGCCTCCCCCGGTGCCGCCGTGCGCGCCGTCGAGGTCGAAGGACTCGGTGGACAGCCTCGCCTCCCGCGCGGCCCGGTACAGGCCGGCCAACTGCTCGCTCTGTTCGGCGAAGCTCGCGGCGGGCGCGACGTTGACTTCGATGACCCCGGGATCGGGGGTGATCGACATCGACTCCAACCGGCCGTCCGGCGGCGGGGGGTAGCCCTCGAGAACCACCGGGACGCCACCAGCAGAGGCCGCGGCCTCGATCCTGGCGACCAGATCGACGTAATGGTCCAGCGCGTCGGTCGGTGGCAGGAACACGTACAGCACACCGGCCCGGACCTCGGCGACCAGCGCCGTGGTCGGGGCGGTCTCGTCGTCCTCGACGACTGCCCCGGCGGTGTCGCGGTCTGCGTCCAGGTCCCCGTGGGTGCCTAGTGGATCGGCCGGGAAGGTCGCGCGCGGCGGACGCCAGCTGATCGAATCCAGCGGCAGGCGAAAGCCGGCCGGGGAGTCGCCCTCGAGCAGCACGATCCGGCCGCGGCGCAGCCGCCAGTCCGCGCTGGCCCAGCCGGCCTCGTCGGCCCGGCGATGAAGCGGCAGCACCCAGGCGGCCGGCTCGGCTGCGGGGGTGTCCAATCGGGCCAGCAGCGCCGCCCGGTCGGCCGGTGTGTCCTGCAGGAGATCATCGTCGGGGTCGACGATGGGGCCGCCGGGCTGTCGAACCGAACGCATCAGCCGGATCAGCGGGTCCTCGTACGCGGCGCGCACCTGCTCGTCGGGGAGCCCGAGGCCGGTGGCGATGTCGGACAGCAACGTTCGCGCGGCGCCTGCCGGGACGCCCCCCTGCTGTCCGCTCCACGGTGCGGCCAGCAGGGCGTCGTCGGTCCACAGCGGCACTCCGTCACGGCGTCGGTACAGGCCGATCTGCCAGCGCGGCAGCGGTTCTCCCGGATACCACTTTCCCTGCCCGTACTGCACCACCCCGCCGGGCGCCCAGGCCGACATGAGTAACCCGGCCAGGACTCCGGCCCGCTCGCGTTTGTGCGGGCCGTCGGCGTCGCTCGTCCATTCGGGATCGACCTGGTTGTCGATCGAGACGAACGTGGGTTCCCCGCCCATCGTCAGCCGGACGTCGCGGTCTGCCAGCCGCGCGTCGATCTGGCTGCCCAGTAGCGTGATCGACTCCCAGGCCGTATCGGTGTAGGGCAGCGTGACCCGTGGATCCTCATGTACCCGGGTCACCGTGTTGGAGAACTCGAAGACGGTCTCGGCGACGCCGGTGCTGCCGGTGATCGGCGCGGCCGAGGCCGGATTCGGGGTCGCGGCCAGCGGGATATGGCCCTCACCGGCGAACAGTCCGGAGGTGGGATCCATTCCGATCCAACCGGCTCCGGGAGTGTAGACCTCGGTGGAGGCGTGCAGATCGGTGAAGTCCGCGTCGGGTCCAGACGGACCGTCCAGCGCCGGTACGTCCGAGGTGAGCTGGACGAGGTACCCGGACACGAACCGCGCTGCCAGACCCCATTCGCGCAGGATCGAGGTCAGCAGCCAGGCGGAGTCCCGGCATGAGCCGATCCGGGTACCCAGCGTGCGGTCGGGTGTCTGTACGCCCGGTTCCATCCGCACGCTGTAGTTCACCTCGGCGTTGACGGCGCGGTTGACCTCGACGAGAAAGTCGATGGTGCGGGTTCCGGCCGCGACCGGGTGGTCGCGCACCCAAGCCCGCAGCAGGTCCCCCGGTCCGGAGCCTTCGCTGCCCTCGTCCACCGGCCTCAGATAGGCCTCGAGGTCTTCGCGGAGTTGCCTGGGATAGCCGAAGGGAAAGGTCTCGGCGAAATCCTCGATGAAGAAGTCGAACGGGTTGACGACCTTGAGATCGGCGATCAGCCCGACGGTGATCTCCAGCTTGCGGGTGGGATGGGGAAAGACCAGGCGGGCCAGGAAGTTGCCGAACGCGTCCTGCTGCCAGTTGACGAAATGATCTGCCGGTTCGACATCCATCGAATAGGCCTCGATCGGCGTCCGGCTGTGCGGGGCCGGTCGCAGTCGCACGACGTGGGGGTGCACCTCGACCGGACGATCGAAGGTGTAACTGGTTCGGTGCTCCAGCGCCACTTTGATGCCCACAGCGGTCAATCCCACCACACCGGCGGACAACCCGCAGGGTGGAACGAAGCCCGACGTGCAGATACCCGAGCGCCCATACTCGACAGGGTGGAACCGCTACAGCGCTACATCGCCGAGGAGATCGCCACCGACCATGCCGACGGACTGTTGTCCCGACGCGAAGCGCTGCGCCGACTGGGCTTGATGGGCCTGAGCGCCAGCGCCGCCGCCGCACTGATCGCCGCGTGCGGCGACCGACGCCTGGCCCAATCCAACCCCAGTGCGAACCCGGCCCCTACCCCGGCGGAGCCGGCACCGGGAATGTCGACCGCGCGCCCCACCGAGGAGGTTTCCTGGGACGGGCCGCTGGGCCGCATGCTGGGAAGCTGGGCGGCTGCGGAGAACCCGCGTGGAGCGGTCCTGGTCATCCACGAGAACAAGGGTCTCAACGACTGGGTGCGGTCGGTCGCGGGCCGGCTGGCCGGCGCGGGCTACAGCGCGTTGGCGGTGGATCTGCTCTCCTCCCGCGGCGGCACGGCGCAGTTCGACGACCCTGCCGCGGCAACGGCGGCGCTGGCCGAGATCGACCCGGAGCGGTTCCTGGCAGAGCTGAACTCGGCTCTTGACGAGTTGGCGCGCCGGGCGCCTGACCGGACCCTCGGCGTGGTCGGGTTCTGCTTCGGTGGCGGTCTGGTGTGGCGGCTGCTGGCGGCGGGCGCACCGCGATTGGCCGCCGCCGCTCCGTTCTACGGACCCATCCCGGACAACCCCGACTTCGGCGGAAGCAAGGATGTCGCGGTGCTGGGCTTCTACGGTGCGCTCGACGAACGGATCACCTCGAAGGAGCCGGAGGCCCGGGCCGCGCTGGACCGTGCCGGCCTGGTGTACGAACTTGTGGTCGAACCCGGCGCCGATCACGCGTTCTTCAACGACACCGGAAAGCGGTACGACCCGGTTGCGGCTGCCGATGCCTGGCGGCGTCTGCAGGACTGGTTCGGGCGCTATCTCTCCTGACCGGACAGGCGGGTCGAGGACGATTTACGGTGAGTCGGTGGCCGTCGACATCAGCGGAATCCTGGATGCGCACGGCGGCCTCGACCTGTGGCGCTCGCTGTCGGCAGTCGAGGTGGAGGTCTCGATACGCGGACTGCTGTTCACCACCAAGCGGATCGCGCCATTGCGTCATGCCCGCCTGACGGTGAACACCCGCACACCCCGCACTGTGCTCCACGACTTCCCCGAACCGGGCCGACACGCCGTCCTCGACGGGGCCGATCGCGTCGAGATACGAGACAGCGGCGGTGACGTTCTGGCCTCCCGTTCAGACCCTCGCACGGCCCTGCGCCACTGGCGGCGGAGCCTCTCCTGGGACGCCCTGGACTTCACCTACTTTTGCGGCTACGCGATGTGGAACTACGTGAACCTGCCGTTCCTGCTGGTGGAGCCGGGCGTCACCGTCGAGGCGGTCGCTGCGGATCACGACCCCGGCACGACGCGACTGCGGGCCCGGTTCCCGGCCCGGTTACCCACTCACTCCCCGACACAGGAGTTCTGGTTCGACTCGTCCGGACTGCTGCGCCGCCACGACTACACCGCCGAGGTGGTGGGTCGGTGGGCCAAGGCCGTCCACCTGTGCGAGGAGTACCGCGAGTTCGGCGGTCTGCGGATGCCGACCCGCCGGCGCGTCCACCCGAGGGGCCCGGG
>SYAB01000257.1 GCA_005787665.1 Actinomycetota bacterium | reverse complement strand
GCTTCGGCCCGGACCGATCTGCCTCGCCGCACGCGGGTCGCCCGCACGGTCAGATTCCGACCGTGGTGCGGAACAGTCGGGCCGGGTGCGCCGCCTCGACCCTGATCGGCCCGTCGTCGGCGGCCACCCACGCTGCCGACCCGCGTTGCATCAGGACTTCGTCGGACTTGCTGCGCACGACGACCGATCCCTCGGTGCACACCAAGATCTGTGGGCCGTCATGCCGGCAGGGGGCATCCACCTCGTGGCCGAGATGCTCACCGTCAAACGTCAGAACCGATCCGGCGAATTCCGCCGTCGGGGTGTCGTAGGTCAACTCGATGCCGTCGCGGGTGGTTCTGACCCGGGCGTCGGTCACCGGCGTGAAGTCCAGCACCCGAAGTAGTTCGGGCACGTCGACGTGTTTCGGCGTCAGCCCACCGCGAAGAACGTTGTCGGAGTTGGCCATCACTTCCATGGCCATACCCTGCAGATAGCTGTGCAGGTTGCCGGCGGGCAGGAAGATGCCCTCCCCACACTTGAGGCTGATTCGATTGAGCAGCAGCGCGGCCAGCACACCCGCGTCTCCGGGATAGCGTTCGCCAAGTTCCAGAACGGCGCGGGATTCAGCGGCGAATTCCTTTGCGCCGGAACGGATGTAGGCGACCGCACCTTCAAGAACTATCGGAATCAGCGAGTCGATTTGGGCTTGCGGCGCGGTGATCCAGGTGGTGAACAGTGCACGCAACCCGGGGGCATCGGCTTGGCCTTCGAGCAACCCGATGAACGGTTCCAGGCCTGGAACCTCAAGAGCGCGCATCAGGTCAACCGAGCGTGCGGCCGGCCGGAAGCCGGCCAGCGCCTCGAAGTCCGACAGCGCAACGAGCAGTTCCGGCTTGTGGCTGCGATCGCGGTAGTTGCGCATCGGCGAATTCAGCGGCACGCCGCGACGGTCCTCGCGCTGGTAGCCGTCGATGGCCTGTTCCGCGCTCGGGTGCGCCTGCAGTGACAACGGTTCGTCGGCCGCGAGCACCTTCACCAGAAAGGGCAGCACGTCTCCGAACCGGTCCCGCACCGCGGTGCCGAGCTGTCCTTGCGGATCGGCACCGATGGCCCCCGACAGTGACGTCTCGCCGCCGGGGCTGTCCTGCAGGTGCGCCGGGTCGCCCGGATGGGCGCCCAACCACAGCTCCGCCTCCGGGTGGGCCGTCGGGGTCGGTCGGCCGGTGAACTCGGCGATCGCGCTACGAGACCCCCAGGCATAGGTACGAATTGCTCCGCGTAACAGTTGCACGATGCCGCTATCCCCCGGCCAGTCGCAGGTAAACGGCTGACATCTCCAGACGCAGAGCAAGGGTGGCCAGCTGCTGTTCCGGCCGGCCGGAAGCCGGGATGGTGCCGGCGTCGCCGACGTCGGAGACGCCGACCAGATCAAGATCGGAGATTCCGGACAGCCGCGCGGTGAGCACCTGCCGCTCGGCCGCCAGCGCCAGCACCAGCGCCAGCAACCGGGGCCGGTCCGGCAGCGGTCCGTCGATCTCGGCGTCGTGAAACAGCGCCTGCACCGGGTCGTCGAAACCGCCCGATGCGGCGCCGCGGCCCGAGCGTATCGCGATGACGGTGTCGGCCAGGCTGGCCGCCGCGACCGCGTGACCGGCCACCCGTAACAGCACCGCCGCGCCGTGTCGGGCCAGCGCCAGGGTCCCCGGGCCGTCGCCGGCAAGCACGGCGTGACGCCCGGACATCCGTTCGGCCAGTGCCTTGGCCGGGTTGGTGAACATGTCGCGCCCGACGCTGTTGCGCAGCGCCTCGGCGTCGAGTTCGTCGGCCAGAGCGGACAGGTCTGCGCTCACCGCAGGGTCGACCGCCGCCAGCGTGGCCAGGCCGACGGCCAGGTACCGGCAAAGGCCGAACTCCTCAGGCACGCTCAAGCGCGGTGCCAGAACCGCGGCGCGACCGGCGGTGGCTTCCCGCAGTGGTCCCTCGTAGGGCGCGGCCACCACCACCCGGGCGCCGCGACGTGCGGCGGTCGCGGCCGCGGTCACCAGCACCGGGTCGCTCGGATCGTCGCCGGCGGCCACCAGCACGTCCAGGGGTCCGACCCACGGCGGTGAGTCGGCGACGATCACTAGGGGCTCGGCCGCCGATCCCGAGAGGGCCGCGGTGAGCATCGCACCTGCGGCCTCGGCCGCTCCGCGGGCGCCGACCCAGATCACCGTGCGGGGGCGCTGGCCGCCGGTGATCGACTCCAGCGCGCCCTCGTCAACAGCCGAGGCGGTCGCCCGGACCTGGGCGCCCGCCTGCGCCGAGGCACGAAGAAGCCCGTCGCGATCGGCCTCCAGCAGCCCCTCGGTGTCGTCGAGGTCGACGGTGGCCTGCGCCGAACTCACGGCGCGGCGATCTGTTCGGCGGCCTGGGCGACGATGCGGTCGATCTGCGCGACCGTGCGGGCTTCGGCGTTGAGCCGCAACAGCGGCTCAGTGTTCGACGTGCGCAGATTGAACCATGCCCCGTCACCCAGGTCGACAGTGACACCGTCGAGGTGATCCAGCGAAACAGTCTGCGGTTGAAAGGATTTCACGACCGCATCGACACACGCGGGTGCATCGTCCACCCGGAAATTCAACTCACCCGATGCCGCGTAACGCTGATAACCGCTCATCAATTCAGACAACGGCCGGGGCTGCTGTCCCAGCGCGGCCAACACGTGCAGGGCGGCCAGCATGCCGGAATCAGCACCCCAGAAGTCACGGAAGTAATAGTGCGCCGAATGCTCCCCGCCGAAGATGGCACCGGTCTGCGCCATCAACGCCTTGATATAGGAGTGCCCGACCCGTGACCGCACCGCCGTTCCGTGGCGTTGCGCGATGATTTCGGGCACCACCCGCGAGGTGATCAGGTTGTGGATCACCGTCGCGCCCGGCTCGC
>SYAB01000256.1 GCA_005787665.1 Actinomycetota bacterium | reverse complement strand
CAGGTAGAAGCCGGAGTAGAACAGGAAGCTCTCCAGCAGCGTGGAAGCGACCTTGCGCTTGAGCGGGTCGTCACCCCGGTAGTAGTCCATCACGATGTGCGCCTTGCGCTGCAGGTTCGGATTCTCTTCCGACCAGCGGAACACTTCGTCGATGTCGTTGGACGAGCACAGCGTGGAGAAGATCGAGCTGTAGCTCTTGGCGTGCACCGACTCCATGAACGCGATGTTGGTCAGCACCGCCTGCTCATGGGGGGTGACGGCGTCGGGAATCAGGCTGACCGCCCCGACGGTGCCCTGGATGGTGTCCAGCAGCGTCAGTCCGGTGAACACCCGCATGGTGAGCTGCTTCTCGGAGTCGGTCAGGGTGTTCCAGGACGGGATGTCGTTGGACACCGGCACCTTCTCGGGCAGCCAGAAGTTGCCGGTCAACCGGTCCCAGACCTCGGCGTCCTTCTCGTCTTGGACCCGGTTCCAGTTGATCGCCGACGCACGATCGATCAGCTTGATGCCATCACTCACCTGGGAACCCCACTTCGCTTGCCCGAAAACCACAGGTCGTTGGAGATTTCCGCCGACACCGAAACACTACCCCTGGGGTCCGACCAGTCGAGCCAACACAACCGGTTGTGTTGCGCGTGTCGCGCGCTCAGCCGACCGGAGCGCTGCGCGGCGTGGCACTGCGCACCGGGAGGTCCGGGTCGAGGTCGATGCCGAGCAGGTCCGCGGTGCCCTGGATGGTGCCGAGCATGATGGTGGTCAGGTGCGTCACGAACTCCCCGGACGGCATCCGCCGGGGGCTTTCGGGATCATTACCCAGCCACCAGTCGGTGGCCGAGGAGGCCGACCCGAACGTGGCCGCCGCGGCCAACTCGAGGGCGGCCGGGTCGACGTCCATCCCGCGCAGTTCGTTGTTGAACAGCAGGGCCATCGCCATGGTGATCTCGCGGCCCTCATTGAAGCCGCGGGTGGTCGACTCGGTCGGCTCGGGGAAACGGCCCTGCAGGATGAACCGCAGCACATTGGGGTGCTGGTCGACGAGGTTGACGTACTCGGCCACGCTGCGCCGGACCACCTCGCGGGTCGAGTCGGTGGCGAAGTCGAGGTTGCCGAAGATCGCCGCGATCAGCATTTCCCGCAACCGCTTGCCGATGGCGTGGAAAAGGTCGGCCTTGTCGTTGAAGTGGCGGTAGATCTTGGGTTTGGCGGTGCCTGCCTCGGCGGCGATCTCCCGAAGGCTGACCTGGGGACCCTCGCGGTCGATCGCCCGGAACGCGGCGTCGACGATCTCGGCGCGGACCTTCTTGCGGTGCTCCCGCCAGCGCTCGCTGCGAGCGTCGACCTTGCGCGCACCGGCGCCCGGCAGTGGGACCGGGAGTCTGGGCACCCGAAAGACTGTACTGCCCGGTCCGGAGGTGAAGCGATCCGTCAGTCAGGGCTAGCATCAACACCGTGACCGAGCGATTCGACCTGGTGATTGCGGGGGGTGGCCCGTCCGGGTCGGCGGCCGCCTGGCAGGCCGCCCAGACCGGTGCCCGGGTTGTGGTCCTGGACAAGGCGACGTTCCCCCGGGACAAGCCGTGTGGCGACGGACTGACCGCCCGCGCGGTCAGCTACCTGCAACGGATGGGCCTGGCCGACGAGGTCGCCCGCTTTCACCGGGTCAACCGGGTGACGGTGTTCAGCCCGTCGCGCTGGGAGTTGTCCTTCCCGAAGCGCCCCGGCATGCCCGACCACGGTCACACTGTGAGCCGCACGGTGCTCGACACCATGCTGCTCGAACACGCCGAGAAGCACGGCGCGGTCGTCCGCCAGGGCGCCGAGGTCACCGGGCCCACCTTCGACGATCGCGGCCGGGTCAACGGCGTGACGCTCAAGAGCGGCGAGACGGTGTACGGCGATGCCGTCATCGCCGCCGACGGCGCCTACTCCCCCATCAAGCGGGCGCTGAGCCTGGACTCGCAGTACAACGGCTACTCGGCGATCGCGATCCGCTCCGAGATGGACGCCGAGGTGCCCGATTCCGACAGCCTCGACATCTATCTGAAGCTGCAGTTCCAGGGCGACCAGCTACCCGGCTACGGCTGGGTGTTCCCGATGGGGGGCGGCCGGCTCAACATCGGGCTGGGTTACGTCAACAGCTACAAGGACTGGCAGGCCATCAACGCCACCCAATTCCTGGGCGAGTTCCTGCGTACGCTGCCGGCCGACTGGAAGTTGCCGTCGATCACCGAACTCAAGAAGAACAAGAGCGTGCGGGCCTGGCGGCTGCCGATGGGTTTCACCGCCTGGCCGCCGTGGCGCCCCGGCGTGCTGTTCACCGGGGATTCCCTGGGTGCCGGCAAGCCCGCCTCGGGGGCCGGCATCTCCAAGGCGCTGGAGTCCGGGCTGGCCGCCGGTGAGTGCGCGATGGCCGCCCTCGAGAACGGCGGGCCGGACGACTTCACCAATTACGCCCAGCGGATGGAAGCCGCGTGGGGCACCGAGTACAAGCGGGGCCGCTACTTCCACAAACTGCTCGGGTATCCGGCGGTGGCCAACGCGGGAATCAGGATGATCGACAACGCCCGCTTCCGTGACACGTTGCTGAAGTCCCTCTACCGCAAGGCCGAGGGGCCGCTGCACAAGTTCTGACCGGAGGCCATCAGCGACCAGCGCCGGCACTGCAGCGGGGTGCGCCCTGGCCGTCCTGGGTGTCGTCCTGACGGCCAGTCCGGTTGCCGCAGAGGACATCACCGGGTTCACCTCCCCGTCGGGGAACATCGGTTGCATGCTGGCGGCGTCGTTCGTCCGCTGCGACATCCAGGTGCGCGACTGGGCTCCGCCGCCGCGCCCCCCGGACTGTCCGGAGGCCACCGACTACGGGCAGGGCATCGAACTCGACATCGGCCACCGCCCACAATTCGTGTGTGCCGGCGACACCGCCTTCGGCGGCGATCCCCTGGACTACGGCGATTCCCTCTCCGCCGGCGCGATCACCTGCAGCAGTGCCGAAGCCGGAATCACATGCCGTGACTCAGGTTCGGGGCACGGGTTCACCCTCGCACGGCAGGCTTACCGGCTGTTCTGAGGTTCAGACGAGGGGGCGGCGACAGGGGGCGTGATGCGACGATCACGTACCTGCGCGGGCGCGGCGGGCGGCGATGAAGGACCGAACGCCCAATGCGAGATACACCAACGCCAGAACTGCAGTGGCGGCCTGGGCGTACACCGCGCCGGGCCGCTCGGCGGTTCCGTCGATCGCGGCGGGCAGCTTGCCCAGGGACCGGGCCGTCCCCAAGAACGCCAACAGTCCGACCAGCAGGGCGGCGTGCATGACGTGCATGCGCAGGTTCTCCTTGTTTCCAAGTAGGCCAAGGATGAGCAGCACAACGCCAAGGATCGCCGGGATCAGGGCGGTCTTGTGGACGCCGCCGGTGAGAAAGAACCCGGCCAGGCCGACCGCGATGAACAGGAGCGAAAACACGACGGTGATTCGAGGCATGCCAACAGCTTAGAGAGTCGCGTTCGCAATCCCAAGATCCCTCAGCACCAGAAGCGCCCATCAATCAACGTCGACCGCCCCGGGTCCGGCCCGGCTTGCGGGCGGCCTTCCCCGCCGCGGCGCGGGCAGCCTGCTTGGCCAGTGCCTTCTCCCGCGCCGTGCGCTTCGGCGCCGGCTGAGCCTGCCCGCGCGACGAGCCTGGTGTGCGGCCCCTGACGATGCCGATGAACTCCTCGAGCAGTTCCGACTGCGAGCCTTCCGGGAAGACAAGCGCCACTGGGCACGTCGGCGCGTCGGCAATCGGGCGATAGGTGAGATCCCTGCGGTGGTACAGCCGAGCCAGCGACTGCGGCACGATCACGACACCAATACCCGCGGCGGCGAGTTCCATTGCCGCCGAGGTGGTTTCGGGCCGATGATCACTCGGGGTGCCGGGAGCATCCGCCCAGGCGACGACATCGTCGAGGGGCCGCAGTATCGACTCGTCATCAAGGTCCGCCGAGGTGACCTCGTCGGCCGCACTGAGGAGGTGATCGGTTGGCACCACGACCACCGTGGTCTCCTCGTAGAGCGGGATGACGCACAACGCCGACGTGTCGGCCGGCAGTCGGAGCAACGCCACATCGACACTCCCGGCCCGCACGTCGTCGGCCGCCTCCGCTGAGGACATGGCGCGTAAGGTCAGCGGGACCTCGCAGTGCCGTTCTGCCCAGATCCGGGCCCATTTCGCCGGTGTCGCGCCGGGGACGTACCCGAGGGTGAGCGAGGGCGCGGTCACTGGATCAGGCTACCGATACCCTGAGTCCATGAGCAGGCCGAACGCACAGTCCATGAAGCCCGCGACGGCGGCGAAGAAGCTGGATGTCTACCTGCCCGCCACCCCTGCGGAGTTCCGCGAGAACGCGATCACCCGCGACGACCTGGCCGCACTGCAGGCCGACCCACCACCGTGGCTCAAAGAACTCCGCAAGAACGGGCCGCATCCGAAGAACCTGGTGGCGGCCAGGCTGGGCATTTCGATCTCGGGCCTCGCGCGCGGCGGCATCACCGAAGCGTTGACCTCCGAGCAGATCGACGCGCTGCTGGCGGACAAGCCGGATTGGCTCGTTGCCGAGCGCGAGAGCTATCAGAACGTCCTGACCGAGCAGCGGCGCCTGAAGGCGGCGAAGAACGACTGATCGAGAAGTCCTCGCCGCCCCAGAACCCCCGGAATAGAAGTAGGGCCAGGGATGATCCCCTGGCCCACTTCTATTCCTCAAGCCCCTACAACATGCAACTGACGCAACCCTCCACCTCGGTCCCCTCCAGCGCCATCTGACGCAACCGGATGTAGTACAGCGTCTTGATGCCCATGCGCCAGGCGTAGATCTGGGCCTAGTT
>SYAB01000255.1 GCA_005787665.1 Actinomycetota bacterium | reverse complement strand
TCCAGCTGCTGGTGATCGCGCGGCGGCTGCTGGGGCTCACCTCGGCCGAGCTGAAGTAGCCGTCTTCAGGACGTGGCGCAGCTTGCCGCTGCGCGGATTCGCCGTCGGCGGGTCTGGCGAGAGACCCACGGAAACCTCCGGTGCCGCCCCCTGCGCGCACAGGAAGTCGGTCAGTCGCTGACGCACCAGCCGACCCACGTCGGCGCTGCTGCGGCCGGGGTCGACCGCCAGCCTGATGCTCAGAGCCGCCGGCCCGGTCTGCAGGATCTGATACTGGCGAACGCCAGGGGTCTCCTCAACGACGGTGGATATCGCCAACGGAAGCAGCACGGCCTGGCCGCCGCCGACAGCGGGCACCCGCAGAATCTCATCCGTGCGGCCTTCCGTGGTGATGGTGGGCAGCGGGCTACCGCATTCACACGGGTCCGTACCGATCACGACGCTGTCGCCGAGTTCGTAGCGGATCACCGGCTGGACGTAGTTGGCCAGATTGGTGACCAGGACCGTCTCGGATCGCTGGCCGGCGGGCACCGGGTTTCCCGCCTCGTCGACCGGTTCGACGATGAACCAATCGGCGTTGACGTGCATCCGTCCACGCCGGCACGGCAGCGACAGCGGGGTCGCCTCCGAGGCGTTGTAGGTCTCGACCACCACCGCGCCGAAGATCCGTTCGGCACGGGCACGCACACCGGGCAGCAGCATCTCACCACCGCTGGTGATCACCAGCGGGGCGATCCTCAGCCGGCCGGCTTGCTGTTCGTCGGCAAGCACGCTCAGTGCGCTGGCGTAGGTGCTGATCAGCACCGGCTGAAACTCGTTGAGTTCAGCCACCAGTTCGGGCAACGGATCCAGGATCGAGAAATACTTCGCGTACCGCCGTCGGTAGGGCTGCCTTCGCTGCTGACGGGCGAACATCGTCGCGGTCAGAAAGTGGCCGCCAGACGCGAAGATTGCGGCCTGGCGGGCTCCGCGGGCCAGGATGCGGGGCAGCAACCGGAATGGCAGCACACCGGCCGAACGCGCGTAGGCCAGCCCCATCATCACGGCGACGGCCTGACGATCCTGGATGAGCAGGGCCGGCTCTGCAGTGGACCCCGACGTGGTGAACACCACATACCGGCCCAGGAAATCCGTGCCGACATTGGTCAGATCGGCGACGAAGGCCTCGACACCGGCGCGGGTGACCTCCGGGTCGGTGACCCAGTCCTCGAAGTGCCGCATCAGTGTCGATTTGTGAACGGCCGGCAATGCGGGCAGGTCCCGCGGGCCCACCGGACCGGGTGGCAGATCCCGGTACAGCTGCGCGTAATAGCGGGAGTGCCGTCGTGCGTGCCGGACCAGCTCCTCGAGTCGCCGCGCCTGACGAGCGGCGATCGCCGGCCCGCCGCCGCGCAGAGCCCGATAGGAATCCCAGGCCACGCCGAGGGCACCCGTCACGTCACCGCTCCCCCGAGACGACAGTGGGCCGTCGGATTCCCTTCCGGGGAACACCGACGGCCCACTGGTCGTGGATCTGGGGTCTAACCGCCCTGCTGCGGCGTCGCGCCGAGGACGCGCTGCAGGTCCGGCTTCATCGCCTGAAGCTCGCGACCCCAGTACGCCCAGTTGTGCGTGCCGTTGTCCGGGAAGTTGAAGACGCCGTTCCGGCCGCCCGCCGCGAGGTAGTTGTCGCGGAAGGTGCGGTTGGTCCGGATGGTCAGGCCTTCCAGGAACGTGGCCGGCACATCACCGCCGCCGAGCTCGTTGGGCTGACCGTTGCCGCAGTAGATCCAGATCCGGGTGTTGTTGGCCACCAGGCGCGGGATCTGCTCCATCGGGTCGTTGCGCTTCCACGCCGGGTCGCTGGACGGGCCCCACATGTCGGCGGACTTGTAACCGCCCGCGTCACCCATCGAGACGTTGATCAGACCCGGCCACCAGCCCTCGGAGGGGTTCAGGAAGCCTGACATCGATCCGGCGTAGATGAACTGCTGCGGATGCCAGACGGCCAGGGTCAGCGAGGCCGAACCGGCCATCGACAGACCGATCGCGGCGCTGCCGGTCGGCTTGACCTGACGGTTGGCCGCCAGCCAGGCCGGGGCCTCCTGGGTCAGGAAGGTCTCCCACTTGTAGGTGGAGCAGCCTGCCTTGCCGCAGGCGGGCTTGTACCAGTCGGCGTAGAAGCTGGACTGCCCACCCACCGGCATCGAGATCGACAGACCCGACTGGTAGTACCACTCGAACGCCTGGGTGTTGATATCCCAGCCGTTGAAGTCGTCCTGGGCGCGCAGGCCGTCGAGCAGCCACACGTTGGGCGAGTTCTCCCCGCCGCTTTGGAACTGAACCCGGATCGTCTTGCCCATCGCGGCCGACGGGACATCCAGGTATTCGACCGGAAGGCCGGGGCGCGAGAACGCGCCCGCGGTGGCCGAACCACCGGCCAGGCCGACCAGGCCCGGCATAGCAGAAGCAGCAACGGCTGCCACTGCAAATCGGCGCGACCAACTACGCACCTTCTCGGACACAGGCTTCACCAATCCACCCCAGCTTTCTCTTACCCCGCTTGTCGGACTGCAACGATGAGTAAAACATGATGCCGCCGACGAGCGAAATCCATGACTTGTCATCGCGTCCCGATCGGCCCTTGTTACCGCCCGGAACGAAAACTAAAGTCACTTTCAGTTCTTCCCGCCGGCCACACCCGGGAGTGTCCTTGGAATCCTTCGTCCACCTGCGCAAAGGCACCACACCGCGCCGCCTGCACGCCGACCTCGACGGTCTCAAGGACGACGAGTTGGGCCGTGACGGGTTCACCGGGCGGACCGCGAACTTCCTCCGGCGACACGATCCGACCGCCTTCCGCGCGTCGGGCCCGTTGCGGCCCGTCGACGTGCTCGCCGCCGACCTCTCGCCCAGCGATGCCAGCGACCCGGCCGGATCCCCGCTGCCGCTGTTCTCCAACGCCGACTGCCGCATCTCGTTGAGTCGCCGCGCGCAACCCATGCCGTTCTACATCCGCCATATCGACGGCGACCTGCTCTGCTTCGTGCACCACGGCCAGGGGCGGCTGGAAACCGAGTTCGGGCCTCTGGACTACCGCACCGGCGACTGGATTTACCTGCCCAAGGCATGCACGTGGCGCCAGATACCCTCCGGCGCCCAGGAGAGCACCTGGCTGATGGTCGAGTCGACCGACGAGTTCCGGGTGCCCGCTCCCGGACCGCTGGGCCGGCACTGGCCGTTCGACCCCGGGCAGGCGACGATCCCCGAACCGGCTCCCATCGACGACGACGGACGCGATGAGTACGAAGTGCGGCTGATCCACAACCCGGTCGACGGGATCGGGACCACGACGCTGTTCTACCGGCACAACCCGATCGACGTGGAAGGTTGGCGCGGGGACAACTTCGCCTTCACCTTCAATATCGACGACTACAACGTCATCACCTCCGACAGCGTGCACCTACCGCCGACCGTGCACCTGTTCATGCAGGCCACCGGCGTCCTGGTCTGCAACTTCCTGCCCAAACCGGCAGAGACCGTGCCGGGTACCGAGCGGACCCCCTGGTATCACCGCAACGTCGACTTCGACGAGATCGCCTTCTTCCACGGCGGTTCGCTCTACGGCGCCCCGATGCCCCCGGGTCTCATCAGCCACGCACCGCAGGGGGTGCACCACGGCGCGCCGGAGAAGGTGCGGGAGCGAACACGGCGCAAGTTCGACGAGTACAACACCGTCGATTGGAAGGTGGTCGCCGTCGACACCCGGCGACGGCTGGTGCCCTCGCCGGCGGTCCTCGCCGCCGACCTCGGAGCGGCAAGGGCCGCGATATCGGACCCCGCAGTGGCGCGGGCCGCGACATCAGACCCCGCAGCGGCACGGGCCGCGACATCCACTTCCGGTCCGCAACGGTGACCTACGAGCGCATCCCCTATCTGGTTGCGTTCGGCAACGAATCGGGAGTCCGCGACGTCTACGGCGGACTCGCCGAGATCGTCGTGCTGGAGTGCTATCACCTCAAACCCGACACCCCCTCGCAGAGCGTGCTGGTGTTCATGCACCCGATCGGCGGCGGGGCCTACCTGCCGATGGTCAACGCCCTGGCCCGCGCCGGCCATCACGTCGTCTACGCCAACAGCCGCTTCCGCGGTACCGACTCGGCGCTGCTGATGGAGAAGGTCGCCCAGGACCTCGGTGAGGTCATCAAAGACGCGCGGGGCAGGTTGGGGTATTCGACGGTGGTGCTGGCCGGTTGGAGCGGAGGAGGTTCGCTGTCGCTGTTCTATCAGCAGCAGGCGCAGCGCCCGACGATCACCGCGAGCCCGTCCGGCGACGGCCCCGACCTGACGGCCCTGGGTCTGATCCCGGCCGACGGCGTGCTGTTGCTGGCCGCCCACGTCAGCCGTCACGGCACCCTCACCGAGTGGCTGGACGCCTCGATCCTCGACGAGTCCGATC
>SYAB01000254.1 GCA_005787665.1 Actinomycetota bacterium | reverse complement strand
CCGGCACCCAGCAGCTGGGCAACCTCATCGTCATCTGGGATGACAACGAGATCTCGATCGAGCACAACACCGGGATCGCGTTCACCGAGGACACTCCGGCCCGCTACGAGGCCTACGGCTGGCATGTCCAAGTGGTGGAGGGCGGGGAGAACGTCGCGGGAATCGAAGCCGCCATCGCCGAGGCCAAGGCGGTGACCGACAAACCGTCGTTCATCGCGCTGCGGACCATCATCGGCTACCCGGCGCCGACCAAGATGAACACCGGCGGGGTGCACGGCTCCGCCCTGGGCGCCGACGAAGTGGCCGCCACCAAGAGGGTGCTCGGTTTCGACCCGGACACCAGCTTCGAGGTCGCACCGGAGGTGATCGCCCACACCCGCAAACTGGTCGATCGCGGCCAGGCGGCTCACCAATCCTGGCAGGCGGATTTCGATGCCTGGGCGCAGCGCGAACCGGAGCGCAAGGCCCTGCTGGACCGGCTGCTCGCGGGCCGGCTGCCCGATGGCTGGGAGACCGCCCTGCCGAACTGGGAGCCCGGTTCCAAGGCGATGGCCACCCGGGCCGCCTCCGGGGAAGTGCTGTCGGCGATCGGGCCGGTGCTCCCCGAACTGTGGGGCGGATCAGCCGATCTCGCCGGGTCCAACAACACCACGATCAAGGGCGCCAAGTCCTTCGGACCGCCGTCGATCTCCACCGAGGACTGGGACGCCACCTGGTATGGGCGCACCCTGCACTTCGGGATCCGCGAGCACGCCATGGGCGCGATCCTGTCCGGCATCGTGCTGCACGGCCCGACCCGCGCCTACGGCGGGACGTTCCTGCAATTCGCCGACTACATGCGTGGGGCGGTACGACTGGCCGCCCTGATGAATATCCCCTCGATCTACGTGTGGACGCATGATTCGATCGGACTCGGCGAGGACGGACCCACCCACCAGCCGATCGAACACCTCGCCGCCCTGCGGGCGATCCCCCGGCTGTCGGTGGTGCGTCCCGCCGACCCCAACGAGACGGCCCACGCCTGGCGGGCGATTCTGGAACGCACCGGCGGCGACGGCCCGACCGGCCTGATCCTGACCCGGCAGGGTGTCCCGGTCCTCGAGGGCACCAGCAGCGAGGGGGTCGCTCGCGGCGGTTACGTCCTCGGCGAATGCGGATCGGCCGACGCCGATGTGATCATCATCGCCACCGGATCCGAGGTCCAACTGGCTGTCGAGGCGGCAAAGACGTTGGCCGACAGGGACATCAAGGCCTGCGTGGTCTCGATGCCGTGCGTCGAGTGGTTCGAGGCCCAGCCGCAGGAATACCGCGACCATGTGCTGCCGCCCGACGTGCCGGCCCGCGTCGCCGTCGAGGCCGGCGTCGCCCAGAGCTGGTACAAGTTCGTCGGGGACACCGGGGAGATCATCTCCATCGAGCACTACGGCGAGTCCGCCGACGACAAGACCCTGTTCCGCGAGTACGGCTTCACCCCCGAGGCCGTCGTCGCGGCCGCGGAACGGGCAATCGACAACTAACCCCCGACCACATCCGACCAATCCCAGGAGTTCTCATGGCGCAGAATCCCCATCTGGCCGCACTGTCCGCAGCGGGTGTCTCCGTCTGGCTCGACGACCTGTCCCGGGACCGGTTGCGCTCGGGCAACCTGCAGGAGCTCATCGACACCCGCAGCGTCGTCGGCGTCACCACCAACCCGTCGATCTTCCAGGCGGCGCTGTCGAAGGGAACCGCCTACGACGAGCAGGTCGCCGAACTCGCGGCACGGGGCGCCGATGTCGACGCCGTCATTCGCACCGCCACGACCGATGACGTCCGTGAGGCCTGCGACGTGCTGCGGCCGCAGTGGAACGCATCCAACGGCGCTGACGGAAGGGTCTCGATCGAAGTCGACCCGCGCCTGGCGCACGACACCGACAAGACGATCCTGCAGGCCATCGAGTTGTGGAAGATCGTCGACCGGCCCAACCTGCTGATCAAGATCCCCGCCACCCTGGCGGGTCTGCCGGCCATCACGGCCGTGATCGCCGAAGGCATCTCGGTCAACGTGACACTGATCTTCTCGGTCGAGCGCCACCGCGCGGTGATGGAGGCTTACCTCGCCGGACTGGAGGCCGCGCGGCCGGCCGGCCACGACCTGAACGCGATCTTCTCGGTCGCCTCGTTCTTCGTCTCCCGGGTCGACACCGAGATCGACAAACGACTGGAGGCGATCGGCACCAAGGAGGCGCTGGCGCTGCGCGGTCTGGCCGGGGTGGCCAACGCCCGGCTGGCCTACGCCGCATTCGAGGAGGTGTTCGGCTCCGGCGGGCGCTGGACGGCACTCGCCGAGGCCGGCGGCTGGGTCCAGCGGCCGCTCTGGGCCTCGACCGGCGTGAAGAACCCGGACTACTCCGACACCCTCTACGTCACCGAGCTGGTGGCACCGGACACCGTCAACACGATGCCGGAGAAGACCATGGAGGCCGTCGCCGACCACGGCCGCATCACCGGCGACACGATCAGCGGCACGGCGGCCGCCTCTCAGGACGTGTTCGACCGGCTGACCGCCGTCGGGATCGACCTGCCCGATGTCTTCCGGTTCCTCGAGGAGGACGGCGTGCAGAAGTTCGAGAAGTCCTGGCAGGAGTTGCTGGACGCGACCCAGGCCCAGCTGGACGCCGCGAAGTGAGCCCGGCGAGATGACACCGGCGACCCAGTCCGGGGCGATAGCGACGCCGGTCCCGCCCGGCTGGCACAACCCCTTGCGGGACAAACGGGACAAGCGGATGCCCCGGATCGCCGGGCCCTGCGGGGTGGTGATCTTCGGCGTCACCGGTGACCTGTCCCGTAAGAAGCTGATGCCGGCGATCTACGACCTGGCCAACCGGGGTCTGCTCCCGCCGTCGTTCGCACTGGTGGGGTTCGCCCGCCGGGAATGGGCCGACGAGCATTTCACCGAGATCGTCTACGACGCCGTCAAAAAGCATGCCCGCACGCCGTTCCGCCAGGAGGTCTGGGACCGGCTGGCGGAGGGGATCCGCTTCGTGCACGGCAGTTTCGACGATGACGCGTCCTTCGCCGCCCTCGCCGAGACTCTCACCAAGCTCGACGTCGAGCGCGGGACCGGCGGCAATCACGCCTTCTACCTGTCCATCCCGCCCAACGCTTTTCCGCTGGTCACCGAACAACTCAAGAAGTCGGGCCTGGCCGACCCCAAGGATGGCCGGTGGAGCCGGGTGGTCATCGAGAAGCCGTTCGGACACGACCTGGCCAGTGCCATCGAGCTCAACGCGGTGGTCAACAGCGTTTTTCCCGAACACTCGGTGTTCCGCATCGACCACTATCTGG